>JAFLJU010000699.1 GCA_022712835.1 Desulfobacteraceae bacterium | reverse complement strand
TCCCGGCATGATTCCCAGGATGGTAAGGGGGATGGCCATCATGATGAGCATGGGCATTAAATAGGAGCCGGTATTGATGACCAGGATAAAATAAATTCCCAAAAGGGCGGCGGCAAAGGCAAGTCCCATGTCCCTGAAAACCCTGAGGGTGATCTTCCATTCGCCCTCTCCGGCCCAGTTTACCCTGACGCCCTCTTCAAGGGGGATTTTTTTCAACCGGGATTGCATATCCAGCACAGCTTCACCCGGGGCCCTTCCTGCCATCTCTCCCAGGACATAGACCACCGGTTCCAGGTTTTTGTGATAAATGGGGGTTTCGTTGGTTTTTTCAACCACCTGGGCAAGTTCTGCCAGGGGGATCATGGTGCCGCTTTGGGATCGGATGGGCAGGTTGGAAATAGAGACCATGTCAGATCGTTTTTCCCGGGGCAGTATCACCCGTATCCACAGAGGGGTTCGCTCGGCGGGAAGATGAAGGCTTGCCCGGGTGGTTCCGCCAATGGCGGTGTCCAGGGTGTCTAAAATGGTTTTGGTGTCAATTTGGTGGAGAGCGGCTTTTTCCCTGTCCACCACAATATCCATGCGCAGGCTCGGGGTTTCCGTCATTACCTGGGTGTCGACGACAAACGCTTCTGTTTCCATCACCCTCTTGACCTTTTGGGCGCTTTTCACCAAGCTTTCATAGGGGGTGTCATAGGAACCATATACCTCTGCCACCAGGGTGGACAGCACCGGCGGCCCAGGCGGAACCTCCACCAGCTGGATGTCGGCATTGTTTTGTCTGGCAATGGCTTCCAAATCCTTTCGGAGCCGAAGCAGGATGGCATGGCTTTGCTGTTGTCTTTGGGATTTAGGGGCCAGGTTGACCCTTATATCGGCCAAATGGCTTCCTTCACGGATATAATAATGCCGTACCATGCCGTTGAAATCCATGGGAGAGGCAACCCCGGTGAAGGAGACAAAATTGGTGACTTCGTTCACCGTCTGAAGATAGGCTTCAAATTTTTTTACCACCCGGTCTGTTTGTTCAAGGGAGCTGCCTTCAGGCAGATCAAGGACGATCTGGAATTCATTTTTATTGTCAAAGGGGAGCAGTTTCAAGGGCACCAGGCGAAAGACTCCCAGGAGGCAGGAGCCTAGCAGAAGGAGCAATATCAGCCCCAAAAGGCCTAGGCGCATGGAGGGTTTAGAAAGAAACGGCGTGAGGATGGCGCGGTAGAGCCTGGGTCCAAAGCTCTGGGCCTGGGTCTGTTTTTTTGGGGTTTGTTTTTTATTTTTCAGAAGGTGGTAGGAAACCCAGGGCACAATGGTCAGGGCGCACACCGTTGAAAAGATAACGGTTAATGGGACATTTATGGCCATGGGCGCCATATAGGGGCCCATCATGCCGGTGATGAAAAACAGCGGGGTAAAACAGACAATGATGGCAATGGTGGACATGATCACCGGTGGCAGAACTTCTGTCACCCCAAAGAGGGTGGCCTTAAAGGGATCGAGAATTCCGGCCTTTATGTGGCGCTGGATATTGTCCACATTGGTGATGGGGTCATCCACCACCAATCCTAAAGAAAGTATCAGGGCAAAGAGGGTGACCCGGTTGATGGTATACCCGAACATGTAATTTACAAACAGGGCTAAAGAAAAGGAAATGGGCACGGCCAGGGCCACCACTACCGCCTCCCGCCAGCCAAGGGTCAGGGCCAGGAGCACGACAACCGAAGCGATGGCAAAGCCCAAAGAGCTTAAGAGTTCATTAACCTTTTCCTGGGCGGACTGTCCATAATTCCGGGTGATTTCGATGTGGATATCATGGGGAATGATCTTTTTCTGCATGGCCGTAACTTCTTGGATGATATTTTCTGCCACCGTTACCGCATTGGTCCCTTTCTTCTTGGAAAAAGCTAGTGTGACCGCTGGAAAGGATACCGGAACCTCCGGTCCCATTTTTTGCTGTTTCCGGTAATAATTGGAAAATCCGATGCGGGTGTAGGAATTGGCCTCTTCCGGTCCGTCAATGACGGTTGCCACATCCGTCAGATAAACCGGCATGCCGGTCTGTCCCGAGACCACCAGAGATCGCACCTCATCAATTGAGGTCAGAAAGGAGCTGGAAGTAAGCGTGATGACCTGGTTGTTTTTATTGTAGGTTCCTGCCCGGGTGGAGGCGTCGGCCCCCATGAGGGCCTTGTTGATGTCCAGGATGGAAACTCCGAATCCCTTCATTTTTCCAGGATCCATTTCCACCCGGATTTCCCGTTTCCGGCCCCCCACAATGGTAGATCTGGAGATGTTTTCCAGTCGGGATAGCCGGGTTGCCACCTCTTCTCCCACCCGGCGAAGTTCGTGGTCTGAATAGGCCTCGGAAAAAAGGGTCAGATTAACGATGGGCACATCATCAATTTCAATGGGGCGTACCAGCCAGTTTTTCACAATGGGGGGGACCCGGTCCAGGCTCATCTGGATCTTGTTGTGGAGTTTTAAAATGGATTTTTCCCGATCTTCTCCCACAAAGAACCGGACCGTGACCACGGCCATTTCCCGGGTGGCCATGGAATAGACATATTCCACCCCGTCAATTTCCCAGAGGATCTGTTCCAAGGGGGTGGCCACCAGTTTTTCAATTTCTTCAGGGGTGGCGCCCGGGGCACTGACATAGATATCGGCCATGGGCACGACAATCTGGGGCTCTTCTTCCTTGGGGGTGATCACCACACTGAAAACGCCCAGGCAAAGGGCGATCATGATCAACATGACAGACAGTTGGGAGGACAAAAACACTTCCACAATTTTTGAAAGGATTCCCGGAGGGGTTGTCTCTATATTTAGATCAGCCATTTGTGTCTAATATCCCAGGGTTTCCGTTCCGGTCAGTCCAGAAAGAACTTCAATCTTTTGGCCAATGACTTTTCCGGTTTTAATATAGACGGATCGATATCTTTTTTTATTCTTATCGTCAGGGGCCTGGACATTTACCATTTCAAGATGTCCCACCCGAATGACGGCCTCCTTTGGTATCAAAAGGGTTGCCTGGGTTTTCACCGGAATGAGCAGCCGGCCAAACATGCCTGGATAAATGCCTGGAGTATCGGGCAGGGCCGCCTTGACCAAAAAGGTCCGGGTGGAAGGGTCTGCATAAGGGGCAATCTCTTCAATGGTGGCCGTCACATTGGTTTTAAGGGTTTCAATTCCCACTTCATAGGGGTTTCCATGGATGATTTTGCCGATCAATCCTTCCCGGACACGGGCTTCCAGGCGCAGGGATCCAGAGGTTTGGACAATGAGCAGAGGCTTGCCCGGTATGGCCTGGTCCCCGGGATCAATGAGGCGCTCCACCACCACGCCTGAAGCAGGCGCTTTGATACTGGCATATCCCAGGCCGATCCTAGCTTCTTTCACCACCTCGGTTGCCTGGCGGATATTGGATTTGGCAGCCTGGACCCCTTCACGGCTTTTTTCATACCGGGCCTTTGCCTGGAGAAAGGCGGCCCGATCAATTTCCATTTGCTGGGAGGTTACCACCTCTTTTTCAAAGAGGATTTTGGTTCGTAGATAGGCGGCATTGGCCTGGTCCTGGCCGGCTTTGGCTTCATCAATGGCTCTTTTGGCCTGGCTAAGGGTATTCTTGGCATAGGCCAACCCTTGTTTCGACTGTTCAAGCCGGGTGTTGAGCTGTCTTGTATCCAGCAGGACCAAAACTTGCGTAGCTTCCACCCTGGCGCCGGGAACCACATTGATTTTTAAGATCTGGCTACTGATCTGGGATTCTATGATCGTTTCTGTCAACGGCCGGATGGTGCCCACCGCCTCATAGATCTGGGTGACCTGCCGGGATTCAACCCCGGTCGTGTGCTGGACCAGGATCTCGTTTTGGGTGGTATCCATTGAAAATCCAGGGGGAATCGTGTTGTTTTCACAGGAGAAAACAAGGGGCAAGAAAAGAAAAAGAAGACTCAGAAAAGGATATTTTTTCATGGTGCCACTCTTTTAAATAAAGGGTTTAGTGAATTGTCGGAATAGAACCAGAATAGAATAGGATGAATGGATCTCTTCCGTCAACCCACAATGTAGCACCTACTATTAAACGCCTATATCTGTGGTTTACCGATAATCTTTATAGTTGATATGGTACCTGGCCGCTTTGTATGCATATTTTCTTACGGTGATGCCAATGAGTTTGGCGGCTTTATTGATATTACCCCGGGTATTTTTTAAAGAATCCATGATGATCTCTTTTTCAAGGTTATTCACAGCATCTTCAAGGGAAAGGGGCAGGGTTTTAGATTTTGTTCCTGTCTGGAGGGTGGCCGGCAGATGATAGGAGTGGATGGCGCCTTCATTGCACAGGATGACAGCCCGCTCAAGGCAGTTTTCAAGCTCCCGGACATTGCCGGGCCAGTGGTATTCCATCATCATGTCAATGGCCGGGGTGGTGATCCGTTTGATCTGCTTTGCGTGTTCTTTCAGGTATTTTTCCAGAAAATGGTCGGCCAGAAGGATAATATCGGTTTTTCGCATGCGAAGACTGGGGATGTAAATGGGGAAAACATTGAGCCTGAAATACAGATCATCTCTGAATTTTCCCTGGCTCACCATCTCTTCCAGATTGGAGTTGGTGGCCGCTACTATCCTGACATCGGATTTGATAGGCTTATACCCTCCTACCCGTTCAAATTCCTTTTCCTGGAGGACCCGCAATAACTTGACCTGTGCGCTCAGCGCCATGTTTCCGATTTCATCTAGAAAAATGGTCCCCTTGTTGGCGATTTCAAATTTTCCCTTTTTCTGGTGGGAGGCCCCGGTGAATGCCCCCTTTTCATGGCCGAACAATTCACTTTCAATAAGGTTCTCGGGAATGGCCGCACAATTTATTTTGATAAAGGGCTGCTGGTTTCTTTCACTATTATAGTGGATGGCATTGGCCACCAATTCTTTTCCGGTACCGCTTTCTCCCCGGATCAGGACGGTGGCGGATGAGGAGGATACCTGGGATATCATCTGCAGCACTTCCCGCATTTTGTTTGAATTGCCAATGATATTGGTAAAGCTGTATTTGTTTTCCAGTTCGGATTTCAGCCGGACATTTTCGGTCTTGAGTTGTTCTTTTTCCACCCGGACAGTTTCAATATTGATGACATGGTGGGCCACCATGGTTGCCACCACCGACAGGAGTTTTTCACCGGCAACCAGAGATTTTTTGCCCTCATAGGGCCGGTCCGCACTGATGGCACCCACCACCCGGCTGTCTTTTTTGATGGGCACACAGATAAAGGAATAATCCTGTCCTTCGACAAGTTTCCGGGAATCTGTTTTATCAAGAAACAGGGGTTCTTTGCTGATTCTGGGGACCACCGCCGGGTTTCCGGATTCAATCACCTGGCCGATAATGCCCTCTCCGGGCAGGTATTTAATTTTTTGGGTGGTATCTTCAGAGATGCCGTGGGCAATTTCTATCCGGATCTCCCCTGTTTCCGAATTGGTAAGAAAAATGATTCCCCTGACCAGGTTCAGGGATTCAGACAAGACACTTAACACTTTGATCAAAGACTTTTTCATGTCCAGGTGCTGGTTTAGGGCCTCACTGATTTCATACAATAGGGAAATTTCTTCAATGGATTTCATAACAGCGTTCTTAGGAATACCTTATTATTAAATATTATTTTGTACTACCCATTTGGTATCTGTCTTGCTATAAAAATGGATATACTCTGTTATCTCAGAAAAATCAATTTCTTAACAGGAGATAATGCGGAAAATATCATGTTAATGTGGATTAATTAGGCGGAGAGGAGGGGTCGTGGAAAAAAGAGATGATGCCAAAACCCTTGAGGTGCTGTTTGAAATATCCGAAGCGGTCACCCACACCCTTAACCTGGATGAGTTGTACAAGGTGATTCACATTGCCCTTGGTAAAATTCTCAATGCGGATAATTTTTATATTGCCCTCCACCATGAAGAAAAGGATTCCATTACTTTTCCCTACCATGTGGATGAAAAAGATGGAAATCCCGGTGAAATCTTTAATTTCAGTAAAACCGCATCCCTGACCGGAAAGGTCATTGAGTCCCGAACCCCCCTGATATTTTTCGAGCAGGATATCATCGATTTTGCCACCCAGCAGAATCAGAACGTTGTTGGCACCGTCAGCAAGATCTGGCTGGGGGCTCCCATGATTATCAAAAACAGGGTCATTGGGGCTGTTGCCATTCAAAATTTTATCTCCCCAGCGGCCTATGATCAAAAGGATCTGGATCTGTTAAATGCGATTTCCCAGCATATTGCCCTGGCCATTGAAAGAAAAGAGTCAGAAAAGCAATTATTGACCCAGCAACAGCTTCTTGAAACCATTTTAGAATCTTCTCCCGTGGGAATCTGTCTGCTGGAGAACCGGGTCTTCAAGTGGGTGAACACTGAAATGGAACGACTGTTCGGATATGATTCCAAACAGGAATTTACCGGGCAGAGTTCTAGGATGATTTATGCCTCGGAACAGGCTTATAAAGAAGCCGGAGCCATTGTCCAAAAGGGGGTGGCCTTGGGGCCCAAGGTGGATTTTGATTTTGACCTGAAACGAAGAAACGGCAGTCTGTTCAAAGCCCATATCATCTTAAGTCGTTCCAACCCGGAAAATAATCAGGGAAACACCATTGCCACGATTACTGATATTTCCCTGAGGGATATCGCCCAAAAAGAAAAGATAGAAAAGGAGAAACTCCAGGGGGTTTTGGAAATGGCCGGGGCTATTTGCCATGAGATTAATCAACCCCTCCAGGCCATTCTTGGTTATTGTGCCCTGTTTGATCTGCCCGGGGCGATTACTGCCAAGGAATTAAACCAGATCAGAAAACAGGCCACTCGCATAGGAGAAATTACGAAACGGCTTTCTATGATTACCCGGTATAAAACCATTCCCTATCCCGGGGACACGAAAATAGTGGATATATGGGGGTCCAGCAGCTGAAAAAAAGGAAAGGATCTCTTTTTTTTGGGTCTTGATTTAATAGATTATTAATGGAATAATGCGCAGTTTTCAAACAGACTTTAGATGCAGGCAGGGGCACAATGGGTGGAGCAGAATCAGGCAGCAGACAAAAAAAACGGGACCTTGCCAGGACCATTGAGGTGTTGTTTGAAATCTCCCAGGCCGTTACCCAGACCCGTAACCTGGATGAATTGTACAAGGTGATTCATCATTCTCTTGATAAAATATTCAATGTGGATAATTTTTTCATCGCCCTGCTCGATGAAGAGCGGGATGCCATCACCTTTCCCTATTGTGTGGATGAAAAGGATGATATTCCCAAAGAAATTTTGAATTTCAGCAAAAAACCGATATTCACCGGCGAGATCATCAAGGCAAAATCCCCTTTGCTTCTTTATGAAGCCGATTGTTTTAAACTAGTCGAGGAAAAGGGGGGGAGTCTTATTGGAAGCGCCTTTAAAGTTTTGATAGGGGTTCCCTTGATCATAAGAGGCCGGGTGATCGGCGCCATGGTGATTCAGGACTATCACAATGCCGAGGCCTATGGGAAAGAGGATCTGGTTTTGTTAAATTCAATCTCCCAGCATGTGGCCCTGGCCATTGAACGAAAAGAGGCGGATGAAAAAATCAATGACCAGCGCATGATTCTGGAAAAAATTCTGGAATCTTCCCCGGTGGGCATTGCTCTGGTTCATAATCGAACCTTTACATGGGTGAATTCGGAAATGGTTCAAATGTTCGGATACCGTGCCAAAGAAGACTTCCAGAATGAGAGCGTCCGCATGATTTATCTGGCCATTGAGGACTATGACTATGCCGGTAAGACCATTTACGAGGGTTTGACCAGTGAGGGAACGGTAGATTATGAGATCGATGTGGTGAAAAAGGACGGCAGTCTTTTCCCCGCCCATATTCGTCTTAATTGCACGGACAGCAACGACCCCATGGCCTGGACCATTGCCACGTTTATCGATATTTCCCAGAGAAAGGCGGCGGAAAAAGATACCTATGAGCGGGAGCGACTCCAGGGGGTTTTGGAGATGGCCGGTGCCGTCTGTCATGAAATCAATCAGCCCCTCCAGGCGATCCTCGGCTATTCTGAACTACTGCTCATGAGCCCGGAGCTGGGCATAACCACTAATAATCTGAATTCGATTAAATCCCAGGCCACCCGGTTGGGGGAAATAACCAAAAAATTATCAAACATCACCCAATACAAAACACTTGATTATCCCGGTAATACCAAAATTGTTGATATATGGGGGGATGATAGCGATGCTGTCTGATTGACAGGAACCGTTTAGGGTTCAGAAACGATCTGCTGTCTCTTTGCAAGGGCATCCAGAAATCTTTCAACATACGCCCGTAAATTGCGGTCCGGATCAAAATTTTCAGCATAATAATTTAGAACCCACCAGAGATGGTTGAGCTTTTCACTGTCATCTTGCCAAAAGCCAACCGATTCTTTTATGGCATCAGGGGTTTCCAGTTCAGAGTTCAGTTTAACGTAAAAATCGTAACACATGGAACGGGTCATGGGTTTCAGGCCTAAAGCAGCAACGGTCTTTCGGTTGATCACACCTGCCTCCTTAAGAATTTAAGAATCTGCCATGGATCTAATTTATTTCCTACATGAAACCGTCCCGGTTGTAAACCCCAAGATGGTTTAATCCTATTGGTGGCAATGAGTTTCGCCCCGTTGAGCAGATGGG
>JAFLJU010000670.1 GCA_022712835.1 Desulfobacteraceae bacterium | reverse complement strand
TATCCATTGTCGATCATGGGCCGGATCAATACCAGATCCGGCATACTTCCGATAAATTTTTCAGGATCATCGTGGTAGGAAAATTTTTGTTTTTCCTTTGCCTGGTCAGGAAAGACGTCATTCACAGAGACGCCTATGATCTGGTCTTCAAGACCCAGGTAAAAAAGGTTTTCCGTGTGAGCACCATAAAGGGAGATGATCCTTTTAAAGGGTGTTTTAACCTCAATCTTTCTGCCCCGGCTATCCATAATCATATCCGCCGCAAAGGATTGGGTGAATACACCCATGATACACCAGCAAAAGACGCAACAGCAAAAAGCCATTGTCAGCCACTTATATGCGGTTGTCTTATGTGGTTTTGCCTTATATGGTTTTAAAGTAGACTTGTTTTGCCTGGACATAGTCATTAAATTCAACCTTTGATTCAACCTGAAAAACCTGTTCAATATTTTCCCGGGTCATGGTGTCCTGGGTGCTTCCGCTGGCCGTAATTTCTCCGTTCTTTAGAAACACAATTTCATCTGCCCAGGCTGCAGCAAGATTTAAATCATGGAGAACACAGATAATTGTTTTCTTTGTTCGTTGGATCATTTTTTTTATAAGACCCAGCATTGCCAGGGTATGATTAATATCCATATTGGAAAATGCTTCGTCTAAAAGCAGTACGGGTGTGTCCTGGCACAGGGCCCTGGCTAAAATGCAGCGTTGTTTCTCTCCCCCGGACAATTGGGTCACTCGTCGTTTTTTAAGATGGGAGATTCCTGTTATATCCATGGCTTGAGTCACCCCATCCACATCTGATTGGGAGGGGTGGGAAAACCGTTTGATAAAGGGGTGTCTACCCATCATCACCACCTCCTCCACTGAGAAAGGAAAATTGATGTAATAATCCTGGGAGACCAGGGAGAGGGTTTGGGCAATCTGATTTTTCGATAATATGGAAAGTTTGGCCGCATCCAGGAGAATTTCTCCCTTGTCAGGGGGCATGAAACCCGAAATAAGGTCCAGAAGTGTTGTTTTTCCACTTCCGTTGGGGCCGAGGATCCCATGAAATTTCCCCGGGGAAAATCTATGGGAAAGATCCTTGATGATGGGGGTTTCTCCATGGGAAAACCAGATATTTTGAATGTTGATTTCCATGGGTTATCTCAACCGGCTTCTTTTAAATATCCAGCAAAAGACAGGTCCGCCGATCAGAGCGGTGAGAATGCCGATGGGAATCTCATGGGGCAACACTGCCCGGGTAATGGTGTCGGCCAACAGCAGTAAAAAAGCACCGACAATCATGGAAGCGGGAAGCAGCTTTCTGTTGTCAGGTCCTGTGACAAGCCGAACCATGTGGGGAACCAGAAGTCCCACAAACCCGATGATCCCGGAGACAGATACGCAGATGGCAGCCAGCATGGAACCGGTTATCAAAAGAAGCAAGGTTATTTTCTTTGTGTCCACACCCAGGCTGGACGCGGCTTTGTCTCCCAGGGAAATCAGATTCAGATCCCTGGCAAAATAGATGGCAATTAAAAATCCCAGGACCAGAAAACCCAAAATGACCCAAAAGTTCATCCAGGTTTTGGAGGCAAAACTGCCCATGAGCCAGAAAATGATAACGGAAACCTGTTCATTGGCAAGGAATTTTAAAAAACTGATTCCGGCCGAAAGAATGGCCGCCACAATAATGCCGGAGAGGATCAAATTGTTGGACGAAAGCCCGCTTACAGATCCTTTTCCCGGGGAGGAATAGGATAAAAAAATGACAAAAAACAGGGTGGCACAGGCGCCGGTGAATGCAAATGCCGGGATAGAAACAAAGGCAGCCCCAAGATTCAGCAAAATCGCAATGCATGCCCCAAAGGCGGCTCCGGCTGAAACTCCAAGGGTGTAAGGGTCTGCCAGGGGATTCAATAATATTCCCTGGAACAGCACACCGGATATGGAAAGGGCGGCGCCAACAGCCGCACAGGTGAGGATTCTGGGTAGCCGTACATCAAAAATCACCGCAGCAAAAATCTCTTTTGAAGGCGTGTCAATATCCATTGTCCCGAAAACTTTTCCCACTAGCATTCTAAAAAGTTCTTCCATGGGAATGGAAATATATCCCATGGAAAGGGAGACCATGATCATTCCGCAAAGAAAGAGGGAAAATAGCGCTAACATACTATTAAAAAAGTTCGTGAAGATCATCCGGTTCCATCCCGATTCTTTATGCGGTTTTTTTGAAATGGATTTTTCAATTGGATGATTCATTCTGGTCCAGCCATTTGTTCCATGTGAAACAACAATGACGGGTTTCCCCTTCTTCCTATATTTTTTGCCCGTTCCCTTTGGGAAGGTCCAATAAAAAAACCCATATCAAAAAAAGTTTCTGATATGGGAACCGAATTTATCCACATTATGCTGATCTACCCAAATCCTCGCGGGTATAAACGATCAAGCCTTCAGGCAGGTTTTCTGGCTTCCGGATCGGCTTACTTGTCACCCCTTCCCGTTGAAAAAAATTTTTCAGCAGTGGTTGTGGTGATTTTCATCCCCGGTCACAGCGGCGGGTCCGTTCCTGAGTTTCACAGGATTCCCTTTTAACTGCAGTTCGCAGCACCTGAAATATCCAGTCAAAATAACCCTTTCCCCCAAAGGTGTCAAGGAAAAAGGCCCTGGGGAAAGCCGGTGAAGAAATCACTGGAATTAAAAGGTTAGTGATTATTATTTTCTAAAAATATGGGTTTTTAACACATCAAATTTATTAAATCCGGTTTTTAATGAAAATAAAATGGATAAAATAACACTGAAGAATTCGGTATAGAAAATACATGCCATGATGGCAATCTGATATTTGATGGCAACAATGGGAATGGACCCGCCCAGAATCTGACCGGTCATCATGCCGGGCAAAGAAACCAGTCCTATGGTGGCCATGGACGCAAGCGTCGGGTTGATGGCGGCCACAAGGCTTTCCCTGAACCAGGGCTTGAGTGCCTGGGCCCGGTTGTTGAAAAGAGTGAGAGAATAAAGATATTCCCGTTCATTTTTTTTGATACCCGAATAAAAATTGGTGAGTCCGATGATAATGCTTCTCAGGCAGTTTCCCAACAGCATCCCACCGATGGGTACCAGGTATTTGGCTTCAAACAGGTTGTCAATACGGACCACCACCCCATTGAAAAAAAGTAAAACAAGGGCAAATGGGATCAGCAGGGAGAAAAACAGAGGGGTGAAAAAAAGGCGAACTTTAAGATTACTGGCTTTTAAGATGGAATGACAGGCAATGGAAATCATGAGCAGTAGATATACCCCGTTGAGCCATGGGGAATCAAATTTGAATAAAAATTCTAGATAAAACCCCACAAAGCTCAATTGAAGGACCATTCTGGTAATTCCAACGATGATCTCTCGATTGATCCCAAGTTTCAGATACCGACTGATGTAAAGGATGGGAAAAAGAAATATCAACAAAGATGCAAGGGAAAAGAGGCTTAAATCCTGGGCGCCCATATTATGACCACCCTTCGATTCGAACGATTGAATTGTTCTGCCAGCAATGGTCGTGGGAAATGATGATCATAGTTTTATCCAGGGATAGAATATGGGTGGCAATCTTTTTTTTCATGGCATCATCCAGTGCCGAAGTGGGTTCATCCAAAAGCCAGATGGGGCGATCCAGCAAAAACCCCATCAGAAGCCCTATTCTCTGGCGTTCACCACCGGACAATTCCCTTGTTCTCTTCTTCAGAATGTCCGGGGAAACTTCCAGAAATATTAAGTGTTGGTTTACTTCTTCCATGGGCAGTTCTTTGGAGAAATTAAATTCCCAGACTATGGTCAAAAGCCTAAGAATAATATCATCCATAAGGTCGATATCCTGACTTAAATAAAATATTTCTTGTCGGATTTGATGGATCTGCTCTTGGATTAAATCCAGTCCATTTACCAAAATATGTCCTGATTCGGGCTGTTCAAACCCGAGAATCAGACGGAACAGGCTTGTCTTGCCGATACCCGATTTCCCTAAGATTAATACTTTTTTATTTTTTTCCACACAAAGGGTCAGGTTTGAAAAAATTTTTGTGTTACCCACACCATGGCTGACAGATTCAAAGGAGATCACGGATTCTTCCATAATACTATTTAAGGGTGTTGAAATTGATATGTAAATTTTATCAATAACATTTATAAATTCAAAGCTTTATGTCGACAAAACCTTTGTTTAAGTGTGTGGTTTTTAAGAGACAAATCGAAAAAACAAAAAAACAGAGGTAATATGCATGGAAAAAATATCAAACGAATAGTGATAAAGCAATTGAAATCTAATCAGTTATTCTGCTTGACATTGTTTTGGCGATTGTTTTAAATGTTATTTTTTGCTTAGAAAAGGAGATTAGAATTGATTTAATCATTCTTCTTTAGCAATTTTTCACCATTTAAACATGCAAAAATTTGGGAATAAAACAAATTTGGAGAGAGCCATGGAGATGGAAGACTGGCAAGAACAGATAAAAAACTCTGTAACCTCTATCGCAGAACTTCGTGACCGGGGGTTTAAGGTGGAAGATGTTGAGAAAACATTTCCTATGAGGATAACTCCCCACATACTTTCACTCATGGACAAAGACACTTCCACATGTGTTATTGCAAAAGAAGTCGTTCCATCTCCTTTTGAGCGGATCATTCAACCAGCTGAGATGGAAGATCCTATTCTTGAAGAAAATGATAGTATTGCCGGGGTGTTGGTCCACTCCTACCCGAATAGGGCTTTGCTTTTTGTATCTCAGTGCTGTGCAGCCTATTGTCGTTTCTGCACCCGGAAGAGAAACGTTGGCACAGAAATTCCCTATGGCGATGAAGACTATCAACAGGCGTTTAACTATCTAAGAGAACATCCTGAGATTGAAGATGTATTGTTGTCAGGAGGCGATGCCTTGATGATTCCAGATGATAGACTGGAATTTTTTCTGGAAAACTTACGGCGAATAGAAAGTATAAAGGTGATAAGAATTGGCACAAGAGTACTCTACTCATTACCACAACGCATCACAAGTAAGTTAGTATCCATTTTACAAAAATATCAGGTACTCTATATTAACAGTCATTTTAATCATCCTCGTCAAATCTCCACCCAGACGATTACAGCGGTTAACAAATTACGTCAGGCCGGTATTTCCTTGGGAAATCAAACCGTGCTGCTCAAAGGGATAAATGATGATGTGGATACCATGCGAAGATTGTGCACCACTCTTTTCCAGATCGGCATCAGGCCATATTATTTATATCATTGTGATTTAACACAAGGGGATGCATATTTCAGAACCACCATCGAAAGGGGTAAAGAAATCCATCGCAAACTATACGGTTGGATCAGTGGTTTAGCTGTGCCCACTTATATTTTTGATGGTCCTTACATACGTAAAACACCGATTAATAAAGATTATTGTACAAGGCAGAAAGATGGAACCTATCTTTTCCGGAATTATAAAGGAATTGAATGGGTATATGATGAGGCAAAAGCGTTAGCGCCTGAATAAAACGTATGATAAGGAATACTTGAGAATGAAAAGAGTGGTTGTCAGTACGATTCTGATGTTTTTTTTCTGTCAACTTTCTGTCATGGCTGCAGAAAAATCGGTTTACCCCCCGGATATTCAACGAATTAAGGAACGGGGCAAACTCATTGTCGCCATGATTGACGAGGATGTACCCTATTTTTTCAATACCACAAAAGAGGGTCAGTTCGTTGGGCATGATGTGGATCTGGCAAAGAATATTGCCGAGAAACTAGGCGTAGAAGTTCATTTTAACCGAGAAAGTAAAACATATGATGATGTTATTGATGCAATCGTTTCCCATGAAGCTGATATTGCCATAAGCATCCTGAGTAAGACCTTTTCCCGGAGCCTGAAAGTTAAATTTTCACATCCTTATCTCATTGTCCATCCGGCACTTGTTATTAATCGTTTGCGGGCAGCCCAAGCAAGTGACGGCAAGAACCAGAAAGAAAAAGAACAGATACTTCGTCTTTTACAGAAACCTGGCGCAAGAATTTCCACCTTAGGGGGTAGTTCCTATGTTGATTATGCCCAATACGATTTTCCGAAGAGTGAAATTATAACGATTAAAACACTTGATGAGAACTGGGAAAGTGTTCGAAAGGGTGAGGTTCTAGGATTTTATTATGACGAGGTAGAACTCAAAACTGTACTCAGGCGCTATCCAAGTTATACGATCGAGCTAGAAACAATCATTATAGATGAGATTGATGATCCGGTTGCGGTTGCAACTGCTTGGGAGAATGAGCATCTTTTACAGTTTATTAATTTCTACCTGGAGACGGATTATCCTCAACCTCTTACCGCCGATGACATTCTTGACCGGTACCCGGATCCTGAATTACAAAATAGAATAAACGATGCACCCCGGGAAATATCACCACAGGAAAAACGAAATGTTTTAATCGGGGCAACCATATTTATGGTCATTTTTATCGGATCTTGGCTCTATAGGCGAAGATGCTGATGTATTCTTTAGTGTAACTTTAAGAAAAATAATATAACATTTTACGTATAAGAAGGGTGAACCTCAAATGCCGAAAAAATCAATACCGCCCTGGTATCATAGTCTGCTCAGTCCATGGGCAATATTAGTCAGTATTGCTGCCGGGGTATTGATTGCTGTCTATTTCAAGGAATTAATTCCCTTTGTCGCTCCCATCGGCAAGATCTACCTTGCGCTACTTCAGATGTGCGTTATTCCCATCATATTAACTGCTGTGACATCAAGTCTTGGGAAGCTTTTTCGCCAGGGAGAGGTTCGGAAGATAGCCAAGCGTCTTGTAGTTGTCTTCACTGTGGCTCTTCTCTTTGCTGGCTTGATGGGCACCATGACCGGAGTTCTGCTGAAACCAGGTACAAATATCGATGACGAGAGCCGTACAATTCTGGGTCAGAAGCTGGCAGAATATGAATCATCAGCACCCGAAGAAAATATGGACAATGCCAATGAAGAATCAGGCATCGCTTATTTTATTAACACCATGGTTCCACAAAATATTTTTGAGGCCCTTACCAATGGGCAAAATCTGGGTATCTTGTTTTTTGCAGCCCTCCTAGGTGTTGCGATTGGTATTTGTGATTCGCATTATTCTGAAATGACCATAGGGATTATAGATAACCTCTATGATGCATTCAGCAGAATGATTGAATGGTTCATGTATGGATTGCCGTTGGGTTTGGCCTGTTTGCTGGCTGAGCAGATATCAGGTATCGGCTTTACCGTATTGATGGCAACAGCGAATTTTATTCTTCTGGTCTATATCTTGATTTTTGTGATGCTCGTAATTTATAGCCTTATTATCTGGAGAACCACGAACATCTCTTATCTCGATTCATTAAACGCTTTAAAGAAAACAATGATCGTTGCTGTGGGGACGGCAAGACCCATGGCAGCAATACCGCCGGCCTTGAGCGGCCTTTCAAACGAGTTAAATTGTGATAAGAAATCACTTGGCTTGGTCGTTCCTTTAAGTTTCAATACCGTCTCCCATGGCAACGTCCTTTATTTTGCATTATCATCCACTTTTTTTGCCCAACTTTATGGTATTGAGCTTGGTCTCGAACAATTTATTATTATTGTCATAGGCTCTATCCTAGCCTCCTTTGCTGCGGCTGGGGCACCCGGCATCCTGGCTATTTCAATGATCGGCCTGGTTCTTATGCCTTTGCATTTACCGGTTGCTGCTTCTATTATTTTACTCATTGTTATTGATCCTTTAATTGATAACTTTTTGACCATGGTCACGGTGTACGGTAACTGCGCCTGCAGCGCTCTGGTCACACATGAATCCAAAGTCTCATCGGATGAAAGAACTGCGGTCCCGCAGGAAGTTCAGCGAAAAAAAGAGGAGTGCTGATTATGGAAAAAGAAATCAAACAGGAATTCAACGAAAAGATCAGAAACCGCATGCTCGTTCGTATGTTGTTCACAACGGCGATAGTTCTTGTTGTCCTTGGTTGCGTT
>JAFLJU010000330.1 GCA_022712835.1 Desulfobacteraceae bacterium | reverse complement strand
TCCCGAGCTTAAAGACTCGGCAGCTTTTATTCTGAATGTCGTAAAAAATGAAGAGGAAAAGTTTCTTGAAACCCTGGACACGGGAATGAAACTCTTAGAAACTGTAATTAAAGACATTTTAAGTGATTTGGATGGTCCTGGTTTAATTACGCCCGGTCAAGAGTTGTCGGCCGGAAAGAAAAGAGGTATCATTCGTGGAGATATCATTTTCAGCCTCTACGACACTTTTGGATTTCCCGTGGACATCATTGCCGATCATGTCAAGGAGATGAATATTGACCTTGATATAGACGGGTTTGACCGTGCCATGGCAGAACAAAAGGCAAGATCAAAGTCCACTAAAAAATTCACAGGTGTTGGCAAAGCGTACAAAGTTCTGACATCAGAAGGGGTGAAAACCTCTTTTGAAGGCTATGACAATATTCAAGGAGAATCTGATGTCCTTATCATTGTCAGGGATGATAAGGAAATTGAAACGGCCCAAAAGGGTCATGCCATCGAAATTGTCACAACTGCTACAGTGTTTTATGCAGAATCAGGCGGTCAGGCGGGAGATACTGGAATCTTTGAAAATAAAAACTGCGTCATCAACATCACGGATACAGTGAAAGATCCAACCGGACTTTTCATACATAAAGGCGTGGTTGAGAAAGGTGAAGCAAAAAAAGGGGATTCATTTACACTCAAAGTAGATACGGGGAAAAGACAAAATATCGCCCGGAATCATACTGCCACACATATCCTGCACTCAGCCCTGAGAAAAGTTCTGGGAGACCACGTAAAGCAGGCAGGCTCTCTTGTGACAGACACGAGACTAAGATTTGACTTTACCCATTTCTCATCTATTTCCATGCAGGAACTTGAGGCTATAGAAAATGAGGTCAATGTGAGGGTTCGTGAAAATCATTCGGTTGAAACAAAAGAGATGACCATGGATGAGGCCGTTAAGAAAGGTGCAACAGCACTTTTTGAAGAAAAATACGGGGATGAGGTAAGGGTTGTATCCCAGGGATCATTTTCCCGGGAACTTTGCGGGGGAACCCATACGAAGTTTACAGGAGATATCGGGCTGTTCAGGATTTTGTCCGAAGGTGGCATCGCTTCCGGGGTGCGACGGATTGAAGCCGCCACAGGTAAGATTGCCCTGGATCGGGTCCATTCGGATCAAGCCGTAATGGAAGCGCTTGCATCTCTTGTCAAGGCAAATCGTGAAACTGTGGTGACCCGTGTGGACGCCTTGGTGCAGGAGAAAAAAGCCCTTGAAAAAGAGCTGATCTCCATCAAGGCCAAACTTGCCTCCAAGTCTGTTAGCACCATCGAAGAGGATATCCGGGAAATCAACGGTATCAAGGTGCTGGCCAAGCGGGTGGAGATAGAAAATCCCTCCCAGCTTCGGGACCTGGCAGATAAGTTCAAGACAAAATTGGGTTCCGGTGTCTTGCTTTTGGGTGCAGAATCCAATGGTAAGGTTTTGCTCATCTCTGTTGTGACCGATGATCTGACCGGGAAGTATAAGGCAGGAAACATTGTCAAAATCGCCGCGGGAATAGTCGGCGGTGGCGGCGGGGGACGACCCGACATGGCCCAGGCCGGAGGTACAAAACCAGAATTCCTTGATGCGGCACTTGAATCGGTTTATCAGACCATTTCATGACCGCATACTTTATCAGACGATTGTTGCTGGTGATCCCCACTTTCCTGGGGATCACCATCATGGTTTTTACCATTACCCGTTTTGTGCCCGGCGGACCCATTGAACGCATTATTGCCCAAACCAGGGCCATGCAGATGAGCGGTGCCGGTGGAAGTTCTAACGCTTCATTCAAGGCCGGTGCCGGGTCGGGTCAGCCACTTTCCCAGGATCAGATTTTAAAATTAAAAGAATATTACGGGTTTGACAAACCGATTCTCGAAAGTTATTTTTCCTGGCTTTCAAAGGTGCTCCAGGGGGATCTGGGCCGGTCAACCCGTTACCAGGACCCGGTGTGGGAGATGATTCGTGAACGGATTCCCATTTCCCTTTATTTCGGAACCTTGAGCCTGATCTTAATTTATGGGATCTGCATCCCCCTGGGGGTTGCCAAGGCGGTGCGTCATAAATCCGGGTTTGATAATTTTACCTCCACCCTTATTTTTACAGGGTATGCCATCCCCGGGTGGGTGGCAGGGGTTTTTATGCTGGTGTTGTTTTCCTCAAGGTTTGATGTGTTTCCCCTGGGGGGACTGGTTTCTGATTTTTTTGATGAGATGAGTTTTTTTGAAAAAATCATGGATATTGGCTGGCACACCATCCTACCGCTGTTTGCATATATCATTGGCTCCTTTACCGTCATGACCCTGCTCATGAAAAATACCCTCATGGACAATTTGTCCGCCGATTATGTGAGAACTGCCATTGCCAAAGGACTTTCCTTTAAAAAGGCTGTATTTCGCCATGCCCTGAGAAACAGCCTGATACCGATTGCCACAAGTTTTGGAAACAATATTTCCATTCTGCTCATGGGGTCCTTTCTCATTGAAAAAGTATTTAATATCAATGGCATGGGGCTTTTGGGATATGAGTCAATTTTGGACCGGGATTATCCAGTGGTTATGGGAATCCTGGTCATCTCCTCGCTGTTGTTCATGGTGGGCAATATTTTGTCTGATCTGTGCGTGGCCGCGGTGGATCCCCGGGTTCGGTTTAAATAATGTGTTTAGTTAAGGAAGCATCATGATGTTATTCACTCCGTCTACTCTGCAGAAAATGAGACGTTTCCGGTCCATTTCCCGAGGGTTCTGGTCCTTTGTTATTATTTCTACCATGATCATTATTTCATTTTTCGGAGAATTGTTTATCAATTCCCGGGCTCTTGTGGTCCACTACGAAAATAAATTTTATTTTCCCACCTACGGGCAGATGATTCCCGGATCCACCTTTGGTCTGGAATACGGGTATGAAACAAATTACAGGGATTTAAAGCTGAAATTAGCCGGGGAAAAGGAAGGCTTTGTTCTCATGCCCATTGTTCCCTACAACGCTTACGAAAACGATCTTCGATTCAATGAATATCCTCCTTTTCCCCCTTCCTTTTCAGCCCGGCATTTTTTGGGTACGGACAATGTGGGCCGGGATATTCTGGCACGGCTTGTGTTTGGATTTCGCACGGCAATTGTTTTTTCCTTCGTCCTTCTGCTGCTCAACTACACCATTGGCATCACCATTGGCTGTTCCATGGGGTATTTCGGGGGAAAATTTGATCTGTTCTTCCAACGGGTGATTGAAATCTGGAGCAATGTTCCGTTTCTATACGTGATTATTATCATCTCCTCCATTGTGGTGCCCAATTTTATGATCCTGGTTTTGATCATGGCATTTTTCGGCTGGATCGGTATCACCTGGGTGATGCGTACCATGACCTATCGGGAAAAGGAAAAGGAATATATCCTGGCCGTCCGGTCCCTTGGGGCTTCCCATTTCAGGATTATATTCCGGCATATCATTCCCAATACCATTTCCGTGATTGTCACCTATGCTCCCTTTGCCATTTCCGGGGGAATCGTCTCGTTGACCAGCCTGGATTATCTGGGATTCGGCCTTCCCGCCCCCACCCCCTCCTGGGGAGAGCTTTTGTCCCAGGGTTGGCAGAATATGGAGGCCTGGTGGATAGCAGCTTCCGTGGTCGGAGCGCTCGTGGTGACGCTGATGACCGTTACCTTTACCGGCGAAGGGATACGGGAAGCCTTTGATCCCAAACGGCATACCATCTACGAATAAACTTTTAACTTGTGAACAAAATTAAGCTTTTTTACACTATTTAAATTGGATTTTAACCCTAAATTGGAGATACGCTGCATGAAAGGTTTACTGACCGCTATTTTATTTTTAACATTTTTTATCAGCCCGTTATCAGCCCAGGAGTTAACCGGAACCCTTGAACAGATCCAAAGCTCAGGAAAAATAAAAATAGGGTATCGGGAGTCCAACCCCCCCATGTCTTTTTTGAACAAAGAGGGTATCCCTGCAGGTTATTCCATTGATATTTGTAAAAATATCGTCGCTGGCGTCAAAAAAAAATTGGGGAAGGATATAACGGTTGAATATGTTTTGGTGACATCTGAAGGCAGATTTCGTGCATTGACGGAAAAAAAGATTGATCTGTTGTGCGGGGCGACGACCAAAACGCTTTCCCGGAGCGAGATGGTAGATTTTTCACAAATTATCTTTGTTACCGGTGCTTCTTTCATGACCATGGCAGGTGAGGATATCCGGGGTAACTTTTCCGGGAAAAGAATTGGGGTGGTGACAAACACAACAACGGCTACCGAGTTAAATGACCTGTTTAAAGAGACAAAAATCGATGCCAGTATTGTCTTTGTCAATTCGAATCTTGAAGGGCGTAAAGCGTTGGAAAGTGGTGAAATTGATGCCTTTGCTTGTGATCAGGTGGTTCTAATCGGTCTGGCGTTAAATTCCGGTGATCCAGGTAAATTTTCGATCCTCCAGGATCTGTTTTCCTATGAACCCCTTGCCCTGGCCGTCAGAAAAAATGATGCCGACTTTCGCCTGATGGCAGATCGCGCCATAACGGGTTTGAGTCGATCAAAAGAGATGCTGGCCATTTATGATAAATGGTTTAGCAAGTTTGCAAGTTTAAGGCCACCCGCATTTGACGTACTGGTCGAACTAAATTCTTTATCCGAGTAGAATTTACGATGGTGGGGGCGCGGTATCTTTGCCTTCCCCTTTAAAATGATATTCCCGGAGAAACTATGTCTTGTCTTTCCGGGAATATCGCTTCTTTTAAAGCATGATCGGTTTAAAGTATGGATCGGTTTAAAAAATAGATCGGTTTAAAAATTGATCTGCCATTTGATACCGGCGTAGCGAAGTTCCGGTTCTTCATTTCCGGTTTTATCTTTTTTGTTGTCAATCACTCCGATTTCGGGGACAAAAAAGACACCCTGGGCCAGGGTAATAGTGGATTGTAAATAATAGGCATTCAATTTGTCTTTTTCAAAGGCACCCTGGTCAAGTTCGCCTTGGGTATACCCGTAACCGGCTTCAAAAGAAATCGATTCATTGAGTTTGAACCCGCCAATAATAGCATATCCCAGGGAGTCGTTATCATTTAAACTTGTTCCTGCAACAGCGGGATTATCATCAACGCCACAGGTTAGATTGTAGGGTCCGGTATTTTGGCCAAACCAGACATTGCCACCCAGATATGCTGCACCCAATTTGATCTGACCCCCCACCGCAATAACATAGGAAACTACATCATGGGTGACAAATGTGGCGGTATCTTTTATCTCATAGTTTTGATATCCGCCCTGGAAGTCCAGAAAGGCATTATCAAATTCCAGGTGATAGCTTGCTTCAAATTTCGGGATTTTAACCTCTGGGGTGGTCCCTGCTGGAGCCCAGGTTGTGGTCTCTGGTTGGATGGCGGCAATCTTAAAATTGCCAAAACTTAGCCGAAGCATGGGCCGACGGCTGGTGTCCACAGCCCCATAGG
>JAFLJU010000134.1 GCA_022712835.1 Desulfobacteraceae bacterium | reverse complement strand
AAAAGTAAAAAAAGAGATTAACCCCTTTGCGAAGCCATGGGCTTAATTACCGCCAGGAAAACCTTTTTTCAAGAAAGGAAACAGCCTGGGACAAGGGAAAGGTGAGGATAAAATACAAAATGGTAATGGTGATCCAGATTTCAAAGGTCAAAAAGGTGGCTGCCATCAATTCCATGCCCTGGAAGGTCAGTTCCTGGATGGAAATCACCGAGACAATGGCCGAATCTTTGATGGTGGAAATAAACTGACCCGCCATGGGAAAGGCCACCCGGCGAAAGGTCTGGGGAAGAATCACCCATAAAAATGTCTGGGACCGGGTCAGGCCCAAGGAGTATGCAGCCTCCCACTGGCCCAGGGGGATCCCGTTAATCCCGCCCCGGACAATTTCTGAGATATAGGCCCCTTCATAAATGGCCAGGGCAAAAACCGCCGAGACAAAGGCATTGATCTGTGCCGGGCCCGCCAATAAAAACCCCACCACCTGCTGAACCGTATCAGATTGATGTCGCAACCATAAATCCAGGCGCAGGGCATCTAAGAATTGGCTGGACACAAAAAAATAAAATAGAATCACCAACACCAGGGAGGGAATATTCCGGATGGTTTCAACATATAATTGGCTGACAAACCGCTGGGAAAAAGAACCTTTGGCCCCCATAATTCCGGAAAGGGTGCCCAGTAAAAAACCCAACACAGTGGCCCAGACACTCAATCGGATGGTGGTCATAAATCCTATTAAAAGCATATTGGCCCGAAAGGCCCCGGTGATAGGATCCTTGAACATAAAATAGTTAGGAATGACCTCCCACTGCCAGTGATAGTCAAGAAGACTTCCCATGCGGGAGAAAAAAATAGAGATGGCAGCGATCACGATCAGGACCACTGCCATATCCACAAGGGTAAATTTATATGATTTTTTATTTAACAAGGCTTTCCCATTTTTTCGTTTCAAACCAATAGGCTTTTTTCTCTTTTAGAAACCCCTGGGAATGCATGTTCAGTATCCAGTTATTGAAAAAATTCAATGCATCAACGTCTCCTTTTTGAAGGGCAAAACCAATGGGTTCTTTGGTAAAGGTCCCTTGAATGGGCACAAAAAGTTTGTCCGGATATTTCAAGGCATGGAACATGGGCATGGGAGCCGAAGAGACGACGGCATGAACCCTTCCCAGGTTCAACTCCTGCAATGCCTGGCTCTCATTTTCAAAAAGTTTAAACTGGGCCAGGGGCATGAATTTTTTAGCTGCCTGTTCAGCCGTGGTCCCCATGCGGGCTGCAATGATCACCTCTGGCTTATTAAAATCTTCAATGGAAGAAAACCCGGCGGCTTTTCTTCGATGGGCCACCATGGACATGCCGGAGAAATCATAGGGAATGGTAAAATTTACCTTAAGGTTTCGTTCCGGTGTAATCCCCATACCGCCAATAACCACATCAAATTTTCCCGTCAAAAGTGCAGGGATGATCCCGGACCAGGCAGTGGGAATAAACTCAATTTCCACCCCCATGTCCTTTGCAAGTTTTCTTGCCACATCAATCTCAAACCCGATCAATTGCCCATGTTTATCTTTCATGGCCCAGGGAACAAAGGTGGCCATGCCCACTCGTATCACCCCTTCTTTCTGAATTTTTTCAATGATGCTTTCCCGGGAATTAGCCCCTTTGTCACCAGCAAATGCAAATGTATATCCCATCATAAAAAAGGCAATCACTAGTATAAAACACAGTTTTTTCATCCTGATCTCCCTATAATTTTAGTTTGTAATTTTAGTTTATAAATTTCATTTTGTTTTCAAATCGTCTGATGACAAAAGAAAGAGTGGCCGTAATGGACAGATAACATAATGCCACAGCAAACCAGATTTCAAAAGTCAAAAATGTTTCGGAAACTATTTTTTGACCCTGCATGGTCAGATCATAGATGGAGATGGTACTGACCAGGGCGGAATCCTTAATAAGGGAAACGCTCTGGCCTGCCAGCATGGGTAGCGTCTGGCGCAGCATCTGGGGAATGATCACCTTGACATAGGTGGCAAAAGTGGACAGCCCGATGCTCTGGGCCGCCTCAAACTGACCCACCGGAATATTAATAATGCCCGACCGGATGATCTCGGATGCATAGGCCCCTTCAAAAAGGCTCAAGGCAATTACAGCAGACCAGAACGCAGAGATATTCAGCACCGGCGAAATCACAAAATAAATTAAAAAGATCTGGATAAGCAGGGGGGTATTTCGAATGGTCTCCACGTAGGCCCAGGCAGAAAAACGCAACATGGGGAAAACAGACAAACGGGCAAAGGCCGAGAAAAATCCCAGCAAAATTGAGAGAACAAGTCCCAGGGAGGATATCTTCAGGGTAATGAAAAGACCGTCCAGCAGCAAGCCCCGAGTGAAGACTCCCTCTTTAAAGGAAAAAAAATAGGGCGGCAGTCTGTACCATTGCCAATTATACTCAAGATTCTGATATCCGCCCACCAGAACAGCTGCCAGAATCCCCAGTAGAGCTACCGATTTCAACACCCTTACCACCCGCTCCATCCATCCCCTTTTACCAAGGTTTTCAACCGATCCCAACCCGGCTGTCACCTGGTGTTCCAATGACCTAATATTCCAATGTTTGCACAAAGGGTTATGTAGCATAAAACCAAAAAACCTGCCACCTCAATACAAGAGGTGGCAGGTTTAGTCATGCTTTAGGTTAAGGGTTCGTCCCCCTGGATATCATTTCCTATACATTGCTGGCCAATTTTTTAGACGCATAGGAAGCAGGTTCCTTGGCAACCCCATCTGATCCGCCGGTATATCCCATACTGGAATGATTAATGGTGGAAAAATCCGGATAGGCGTTTCCCCCATGTTCCGTTGAATCAAGACCTTCCAGTTCCTCTTCCTTGGAAACTCTCAATCCGACGGTCATATCAATGATCTTGAAGATGGCATAGGCACCCACAAAGGTCCATACAAAGCAGGCACTAATACCGATCAACTGGACACTTACTATTTTTAGGGTCGTACCCCCTATGTTAAAAAGCCCGGCTCCCAGGGTTCCCCAGGCACCGCAAACCCCGTGAACAGAAATAGCACCCACGGGATCATCAATT
>JAFLJU010000260.1 GCA_022712835.1 Desulfobacteraceae bacterium | reverse complement strand
TTTGGAGATCTTCTTCCTGCAAGGGGGTGATCACATGCTTGTAGGCGTCTATGCCTAAGCCTAATTCCACAATGGAATAATGAAGGATATGTGCAAACACTTCGGAGTCGGAATGGTATCCGCTATAGGCTGGAATATCCCTGGAGGAGAGAAAATCTCTGATGGGAATAAATGCCGTGTTTTCTCCATTGGTCATGGTGCAATACCCTTCGATGAAAAAGGGATGGCAGGCATAGAGATTGATGGCATAGTTGGTGTTCTGACGGCCCTGGGCCATGATGACCCTTGCATGGAGCTCTTTTCTGTCAAGTCCCAGGTATTCCCCCAACTTCAAGGGGTCTCCGATCTCTTTGATTATGATGGTGTCGGGCCAGAAAGAAAAGACGATCATGTCTCGTTTTTCTTCTCCCATGTCCCGGATCTTTAGTCGTATGTCCGTGAGCCGGTTGGCAATCTCGTCGGATTCAAGATTTTCCCAATCCTCGGGTAGTTCATAGGCCCGGATCAGATAGACGTCCCTTCTGGGAATGCCTTCCACCGGTTTTTTTGGGATTTTCAAAGAAATTTTATACTTGGTCATAAATCCCTTGTCCATCATGAAAAGATCCAGGCGTCGGATTCCTTCTTCACTGAAAATGCCCGACAAAATAGGCGCATCCTTCATCTCTTCAAAGGGTCCCCCAAGATCCTGGAGCAGTATGCCCATGCCGGATCCGTCATGCCCTTCTTTCATCACGTCAAGGGCTTTGATGGCCAGCATCGGAGATACCGGGTCCTTGCTGGTAAGTGCGAACAGACGACACATATTATATAGACTCCTTGTCTTTTAATCCATTATCCATCTGCCATTTTTATCTCTTGCAATGCAGACGATTCAACCGGCCAAAAAAAGCTCTTTTGCCGGTTGTTATTCCATGAAAGGCATTTGCCTTTCCCCCACGTTTTTTTGCAGGACCCCCACTTTTTTTTCAGAAAAAAGAAGTGTTTCAATTTTCCAAAGTCTTTAGTTTAGAGATTGCTGGAAGCCATGTCAACGATTTTTATTGTTTTTCAGTGGGTTACGTGGTTGGGAGTGGGGGATAAATATTTAGAAAAAATCCGAATATGCCCATAAAAAATTAGGAATTTTAGAGAATTACATAATTTTTGTTCATAAAATCACCGTATCCGCTAGTGATAAATTTAATTTTGGTTATTTGGTTTTTTTAGATTGTCCGTTTTCCAATTGTATAAGGGGGATGGAAAAACCCGCCTGTTCGTAAATTTCTTTTATTTTGAGAAGGTCCGCGTCCAGGGATTCGCCCGGATGGATTTTTCCTATCCACCGGGTCCGCTTTGCCCGGTTGTCCAGATACCAGCAAATAATAGGCACATCGGCCCCCTTTGCAATGTGCCAGAATCCGGTTTTGATGGTGGCAACCTGCTTTCGGGTGCCTTCCGGGACCAATGCCACCACCAGTTCCTCCCGGCAATTGAATTCATTGACCACACTTTCTACAAAACCGCAGGTTTTGTCTCTTTTTACCGGAAGCCCCCCAAGACTTTTGAGCAGAAGGGACATGGGAAAGAAGAACCAGGATGCTTTAACCAGGAGGCGGGCATTGACCTTTGCTATCTTTATATAGGTGAGGGCACGGAAGGTGTCCATGTTTTTGGTATGGGGAAAGCCAATCACCACACTTTTTTTGTCCCAGTAGTCCGGAAGGGGATCATAGGTCCAGCCGATGATAAAATATAAAACTCTGCCAATCCAGCTCGATAGAGATTCCATCAGTGGTGATGTCCGCATCCGCCTTCTTTTTTGTTCTTTTTTCCCTGGCAGAGGTCAAATATGTGGAATAGTTTTAACTCCTCTTTTTCCAGTAGATCCAGGTTCTTTGCAATGGTGGCTTCTCTGGCGGCATACACTTTTATATTGGCCGTGTTCAATCCTCTTAGGGACCCATCTCCGATACAGTGTGTGACCACGGCATCCACGGTTGTTTCCTTGTCAAATACCCCTGTTTTGCACGAGGCGTTCTCTTCCAGTTTCTGATTGTTAACCACTTCAATTTCTCGGGTGTCAAGGTCCACGATCATGAAGTGTTTGGCAGCACCGAAGTGCTCATTTACCAAGCTGTCCAACCCATTATTCTCGGTCACCGGAAATGCTATTTTCATTGTGTCCCTCCTCTTTAATCTCGTTATGATGAATCTTATATTTTCAGGCATCATATCTGAAAATTTATTAAAATATAAGGCAAAAATTAATCAATGCAACCGGTATGGTTAATTGGGACCTTAAAAAAATGAAACATAAGTGTGGCAGCATTTTACTTGTGATGACACATACTATAGATCACTTCATTTTTTTGGAGGAAGCGAATTTTTGGTCAAATGGGCAGGCCAGTCTCCGATGAGAAAACGCGATTTAATTTGAATGATTTAGGATTTTACTTCATCATTTCAATGTGATAGAATACGCAATAAATATGAAATTACATAATTTTTTTCTACTTAAAGTCAGTTCTTTCGTAAAATAGCGAAATTTTTTTTCCACAAGGAGGCCCTCGTATGAAGCTCAACATTGGTACAAAAGTAAATCTTTTGATTGTTGTCGCGTTGATTCTGGTGGGCGGCACATCGTTGTTCTTGTCTGTTTCCTCTTTGAAAAAAGGAGGTGAACTTGCTATCGATAGCTATAGTTCCGGGGTGATGAGAGAAAAAAAAGCACAAATAAAAGATTTGGTGAATTCGGCTTTTACCATTGCAAAGGAACGCCTGGATGCCTCCCGGGACAAGGAAAAAATTCGCAAAGAATATGGGGATCAGGTAAAAGCCGTGGTGGATCAGGCCATCTCTGTGTTTGAAGCAGCCAGTGGCGACGATGGGCTGGGGAACATGGAAAGTCGGAAACAAACCGCCATAAAGATAATTGAAAAAATGCGGTGGGGAAAGGATGGAAAAGGGTACTTCTGGCTTCAGGATACCAACGGCGACATGGTGCTCCACCCCATTAAACCCTCTTTGAACGGGAAAAACCTAATGGGGCTGAAAGATCCAGACGGAAAGTTTTTTTTCAAAGAGATGGATGATATTGCGAAAAAGGAGGGGGGCGGATTTGTGGATTACAAATGGCCCAAACCTGGATTTGAGGAACCGGTGGATAAAATCTCCTATGTCAAGCTGTTCAAACCCTGGGGATGGATTATCGGTGGCGGAATTTACCTGGAATCCACGGAAGAGCAGTTAAAGAAAAGCGCCCTCCAGAGCATTGGTTCCATTCGCTACGGTAAAGACAATAGCGGATACTTTTTTATCTATGATTCCAAGGGGGTCAGCATTTTGATGCCTCCCAAGCCAGAACGTGAGGGGAAAAATTTCTGGGATTTGAAAGATAAAAAAGGGAATTTTTTGATCCAGGATATGATCAAAGCCGGAGACTCCAGTCCGGAAGGGGGCTTTTTTGAATATTTTTTCCCCAAACCCGGATCTGACGAAGCATTGGGCAAAACCTCTTTTTCCCGGAAACTTTCGGACTGGGACTGGTATATCGGTACCGGTGTCTACACCGATGACATTGATGCTGTGGTGGCAGAGCAGAGTCGCATGGTTCAGGAGAGTATTTCCAAATCCATGATTAAAATTGTTTCCATTCTTGCGGTGATTGTGGCCCTTTCACTATTGCTTTCCTATTTTGTCATTGCCAAGGGAGTGGTGGGGCCCCTTCGAAGCATGATTGAAATGCTCAAAGAGATTGCCGAGGGAAAAGGGGATCTGACCCGGCGGATCGAGGATAAATCAAGAGATGAAACCCAGGAATTGGCCACCTATTTTAATAAATTTATAGAAAATATTCAATCCATGATCAGCAGTATCAAATCAGATACAGTGGTGCTCACAAATTCTTCCACAGATCTGGTTGGCATTTCCGATCAGATGAATTCAGCCGCAGAAGAGACCTCGGGAAGAGCAGATTCGGTGGCTGCCGCATCCGAGGAAATGTCTGCCAACATGACCTCCATGGCAGCGGCCATGGAAGAGGCCGCAACCAATATCAACATGGTCTCTTCAGCAGCCGAGGAGATGACATCCACTATCAACGAGATTGCACAGAATGCGGAACAGGCCAGAAGCATTACAATGGATGCCGTTGGCCAGGCCGAACATGCCACCAGTCAGGTGGATGAACTGGGGGTCTCGGCCAAGGAAATTTTTACGGTGGTGGAAACCATTACCGATATTTCCTCCCAGGTCAATTTGCTGGCGTTGAATGCCACCATAGAAGCAGCCCGGGCCGGGGAAGCCGGTAAGGGGTTTGCGGTTGTGGCCAATGAAATTAAGGATCTGGCCAACCAGACCGCCCAGGCATCCCATGCCATCAAAGAGCGGGTATCCGGTATTCAAACCTCCACCGAAGGGACCATTAAAGAGATTTCCAACATCACCCGGGTGGTGACACAGATCAATGAAATTGTGGCAACCATTGCCACTGCCGTTGAAGAACAGTCGGCCACCACAAAGGAAATTGCCGAAAATGTATCCCAGGCGTCCCTGGGGATCAGTGAGGTTAATGAAAATATCGCCCAGGGGTCGGTGGCCTCCCAGGGGGTTTCCCAGGAGATCGCTGAAGTTACCCAGTCTTCAGGCCAGATGGCGGACTCCAGTTCCCAGGTGAAGGGGAAAGCCAATGATTTGTCCGGGCTTGCCAAAACGCTTTCCGAGATGTTGGGTAGATTCAAGGTGTGAGTGGACTTGCAAGCGTATGGAACAATATCCCAGTCGCGCCGGTCTGGGCGCGACTGGGATATTGCTAAAGACAAAGCTAAAGCCAAATTTAATCAGCAGTTGTACATGGTCTCGATGTCATCTTTATAGTTTTTAAAGATGATATTTTTTTTCAACTTGAACGTCGGGGTCATCATGGCATTTTCAATGGTAAATTCAGGGACAATGGTCACTTTTTTAATGGTTTCAAAGGAGGGCAGTTCCTTGTTTTTGTTTTTTATTTCCGAGTCGATGATGGCTTTAATGTCCAGGTGGGCAAGAAGATCTGTATCGGTTTCATAGGCAATCTTATTTTCCCTGGCATAGGTTTTGATATTTTCCTCATCCAGGGTGACCACGGCGGAAAGAAATTTTCGTTTGTCGCCCACCACACAAACTTGGCTGATATATTTGGAGGTTGTCATAATCCCTTCAATGCGGGAGGGGGCAATGTTTTTTCCGCCAGCAGTAATGATGATATCTTTTTTCCGGTCCGTGATTTTCAAAACATTGTTTTTATCTATTTCTCCGATATCACCGGTCTTGAGCCAGCCGTCTGATGTAAATGTTTCAATGGTTTCATCGGGCATCTTATAATATTCTTTCATTACATTTCGTCCGGACAAGAGTACCTCTCCATCCTCACCGAGTTTATGGGACAGGCCCACGCCCGGAGCCCCCACCACGCCGAAATTGTATTGGTTCGGTCGGTTGACATTGGAAAAGGAGGTATTTTCCGTCATTCCGAGTCCTTCCAGGATCAACAGGCCGGCGGCATGGAAAAATCGGGCAATATCAGGATTCAAGGGCGCAGCACCACTGATACACCATTTGACATTTCCTCCCAGGGCCTTGTGGATTTTTGAAAAGACCAGTTTGGTTGCCAATTTATACTTCAACCCCAGGCCAAATGGAATCGGTTGGCCGGCCAATTTGCAGTTACTGACCTGGGAACCTATGTGACAGGCCCAGTTGAATATTTTTTCAGCGGCCCCCCCCTTAGCTTCCGCACCACTGATGATTTTGGTATGGATTTTTTCAAACACTCTGGGCACACTGACAAACCAGTGGGGGGTGGCCAAAGCGAAATCCTCCAACAGAGAATCGATGCTCCGGGCAAAGGTGGTCCGGTTTCCGGTTCTTATGGCGGTATAGCAACTTGTTCTGGCAAAAACATGGGCCAGGGGAAGAAATACAAACATCTCTTCACCATCCTTGAATTCTCCGCTTTGATAAACGGACTGACAGGTATAGGTGAGATTGTCATGGGTCAGGACCACGCCCTTTGGCACCCCTGTGGTACCGGAAGTGTATACGAGTCCAGCGGTATCCTTGGCCGTTACCTGGCCAGTTCTTTCTTGAAAGGCCCCATCGTCAATCTTCTTTCCAAGGGCTAAAAACTGGTCATAGGTTATGACCCAGTCGTCCTCGGCGGCTGGCTCCCCATTAAATAGGATCACCTTACGAATGTTTGGGATATCCTGTTTGATTTTAAGTAATTTGTCCAATTGGGTTTGGTCTTCGGCAAAGACAAGCACTCCATCGGAATGGTTGATGATATATTCACAATCAGGGGCTAGGTTGGACTGATAAATGCCAACGGTTCCCACGCCAATGCTCATGTTGGCGATATCGGTCAAAACCCATTTGTAGCAGGTATAACTTAAGATATTGATCTTATCACCTCGTTCAACGCCCAGGGCAATAAGGCTTTTTGACACTGATTTGGCCTGGTCATAAAATTCTTGCCATGTGACACAGGTGGCAGCGGCCTTCTCATCAAACCACCGATATGCCGATGCATTGGCATAATTGTCAACGGTCTCGCAGAGCATTTGATGAAAATTGGTATAATCCTTAAACTGCATAGATCCTCCTAATTGTTAACTGCTGATATATGATTCCATTCCAAATGGATTAACTGACTATAAATTTTTCAACCATTGCCTGCAATTGGGTGGATAACCCGGACAAATCCTCAGCTTTCTCTTTTACTAATAAACTATTGGATGCCACCTGTGTTGAAGAACCGCTGACTTCCTCTATCTCTCCTGTTATCTCCGTCACGGTAAGAGAACTGCCAGCCACCGTGGTATTCACTTCGGTTACCCCCTGGGCAATTTGTTCGATATTTCCAGATATCTCCCGGGTAACTGCGGATTGTTCTTCCACTGCGGTTGCAATGGTGGCAACTATCTCATTGATGGTCTCAATGACTTTGGAAACCTGTGATATTTCTTTTATGGTGGTTTTGGCGGTTGTCTGGACATCGGAGATCTGCTGCTTGATATCAGATGTGGCATTGGCTGTCTGGCTGGCAAGATCCTTGATTTCATTGGCGACCACGGCAAACCCTTTGCCCGCTTCCCCGGCCCTGGCAGCCTCAATGGTGGCATTTAATGCCAAAAGATTGGTTTGATCACTGATATCTGTGATTGTTTCCGTGATCCGGCCTATTTGCCGGGCCGCATTGTCAAGGGCCATCATCTTATCAGAAGCGCTTTTCGCCTGGGTTACGGCATCGGAAGAGACACCTCTGGCTTGTTCTGCATGTTTGGCAATTTCATCAATGGTTGCGGTCATCTCCTCACTGGATGCACTGACAAGATTTATATTGGTGGTTGATTCTTCCATGGCTGCGGCCATGGAAGACATATTCTGATTCATCGTCTCGGCAGAATCTGTCACTTTCCCGGATTTGTCCGATGTCTGGGTGGCAAGGGCGGAGAGTTGATCTGAAATATCGAAAAGGCCGCTTGAAGAATTCCCTAGCTGGTTAATTCCGGATTTCATATTCCCGATCATGGTGGACAGGGAGATGGTCATGTCATTCATGGCGGTGGTCATCATTCCCAACTCATCCTGGTTTTTAATATTAAGGGAAAGGGTCAAATTCCCCTTTGCCATTTCTTCTGCAAAATGGACCGTCTTTTTTAAGGGAAGCGTGATACTTCTGATGATAAAAAAGGAAACCAGACTGAGAATGAGGATGACAACCGTCGCCAGGATATAAAAGAGTGTTTTGACATACCCAATCAGGTATTGGGAAATTTCCTTGAAAACCGTGATGATCTGTTCCGCCAGAGTCTCCAATTCAGGTGCAAGTATCTGGATCTGCTTTTTAATTTTTTCTTTTTCAGGCATTGACTCTGTTTTTTCGTATTGATCCACAAGTTTGCTAAATTGAGTGGAATGATCACGGCCCTTGGCAGAGATGTCTACTAACCGAGTCAACCGTTCGTTTCCTTTCAGGTTGTTAATGAGCTGTGCCGCGGCCTTGGTGGTAACCGGATCATTACCCTGCACCATCTGGCCGTATTTTTCAACGGCTTGGTCAACGGAATTGCCCTGGCTCAATAATTCATGCAGTTTCACAATGGCCCCGTCTTTTTTACGCATTCGGGAATTGGCTTCTTTAAACCGGATTAAGGAAGATTCCTCTCCTGTTATCACATAGCTTTCATAGGCAGCCGTGGACTGGTAAAAAGCAACTCGGTAGGCATTCCCCACATCGGCCAGGGAAGCGATTTGTGAAATTTTTCCAAAAAATGTAACACTTACCATCATTATGAGCAGTATGCTGAAAAGTGCTAATGCTACAAGGGAACCGATTTTTCGTGAAACAGATTTCGTGAACCAGATTTTCATTTTCATTTCTCCATAGAGACCAAGTTTGTTTTCATGGAGTAAACACTGTTTTTACTAAAAAAACAAGTTCTTGAAGAATTTTTAAAATTTTATATAGCCGGTACGTTTTTTGCTGTGTTTTCTTTGAAGTATGATTGTCCTGGGTCTCCAAGGGCAGATTATTGAAGTGAATTGGATATTTTATAGGAAAAGAAATTGTTATGGAAATTCATTGTAAAAATTCAATAGACCGTCCGGGGTGTTGCCCAACAGCTGGTTCTCAAAAAATAGGGGCTATTGGGCAATCCTCTTTTATAGAGTTTTTAAAAAAAGTTTCAGATAGCCCAGAACTGCAAGAGACAGTCTCCGAGGACTCGCAATCAGGTTCAATGGCCCAAAACGCATTGGCGCTATGCCAAAGGATGCAATTGCAGATGAATGAAAGCTTACTTAGAATTTTGTCCGACACTCAAGAGGGAAC
>JAFLJU010000248.1 GCA_022712835.1 Desulfobacteraceae bacterium | reverse complement strand
TGGCGGAGGTGCATGGGAATCGAACCCACCCAAGACGGTATTAACGCCTTACATCGGATTTGAAGTCCGAGGGCCCCACCAGTGAGCCGCGCACCTCCGCATCGAAATAGACAAAAAACAATACACCCGGACCCCCTTTTTTGTCAATCTTTTTTACAGATTCCCATTTAAAAATATGATTGAAGAAAGCGGAATGTCTGGGTATCCATTAAATCCATGGAACTTTTGTTGACAAAAACCAAATTCAGGTCCTAAAATAAATATCAAACATTGGATACAAGAAAAACATAGGCACAAGAAAAACATGGATACAGGAGACATATGGTGAAAAAGAAACTGACGCGTTTGGATCTGCAAGACATGAAAGATAAGGGTGAGAAAGTGGTGTGGATAACTGCCTACGATTGCATTACCGCCCAGTTGGCCGAAGAGGCCGGCATGGACATGCTTTTGGTTGGAGATAGCCTTGGAATGGTTGTCTACGGATATCCGGGAACGGTTCCCGTCACCATGGATCAGTCCATTGTCCACACACAGGCGGTGCGTCGGGGGGCCCCCAATACCTTTATCATCGGGGACATGCCATTTGGGTCTTATCATACGGGTGTGTCCCAGGCGTGTGAAAATGCCATTCGCTTTTATAAAGAGGCCGATGTGGACTGTATCAAGTTAGAAGGGGGGACCCGTGTCGCATCAATTATTAAAGCCATCTGCGATGGCGGAATGCTGGTGATGGGGCATGTGGGACTCACCCCCCAAAGTGCAGGTGCCATGGGCGGATTCCGTGCCCAGGGGAGGACGGCGGACAGTGCTAAAACAATCATAGATGACGCTATTGCAGTCTATCAAGCTGGCGCTTTCTCCCTTGTGGTGGAAGGCGTTCCTCCCGAGGTTACCCTGTTGATTTGTGAGGCAGTACCCATACCGGTTTATGGCATTGGGGCCGGACATTGCGACGGCCAGGTGATGGTTTGTTCCGATATTCTGGGGCTTTCCCAGACCTTTACCCCCAAGTTTGTCAAACGGTATGGCAATCTTGCCCAGGAATATCGAAATGTTTTTACCGCCTATATTGATGATGTCCGGAAGGGGGCGTTCCCGGGAGAAGAACACGTTTATCACATGATAGAGGGTGAAGCGGACAAACTGCCCAAAAAATGATCAAAATATATAATAAGCGGATAAAAGCTACCGGATACCATAAGGATTGTGCACCATGACCAACCGAAATTTTGAGTTAAAAATTGGAAAAGGGACGGAAAAATTTTCCATCCCAGAGGCGCAGCTTCTCTACGAACTTGTGGGAGAAAACCAATCACCGCCAAAGGATTTGGCAATAGCCTATCGATATGCCCTTGATCATCCCATTGACAGTCCTCCTTTGAGTGAAATTGTAAATCCCGGCGAAACCGTGGCCATAGCCGTCAGCGACATCACCCGGGTGTGGCAGCACAATGAATTGACATTGCCCATTCTCATCGATCATCTCAATGAATCGGGTATCGAAGATAAGGATATAACGGTCATCATTGCTGTGGGCGCCCATCGCCAGAATACACAGGCAGAGCGGGAAGAATTGTGTACCAAAGAAATTTGCAACCGGGTGCGGGTGGTCAACCACAACGCCTGGGATACCGACAACATGGTCTATTACGGTAAAACCAGCCGGGGAACCGAGGTTTCCTTTAACCGCATTGTGGCCGAGGCGGACCGGGTCATTTTAACCGGGGGGGTGATCTACCATTACATGGTGGGCTACGGCGGGGGGCGAAAAAGTATAATGCCCGGGGTGTCTTCTCTTAAGACCATCCAGCAAAGTCACATGTGGGCCATGGGAAAGTGTCTGGGAGATGGCTCCAACCCTCTTTCCGCCAATATGAAAACTTTTGGAAACCCTTCCCACGAAGACATGATGGAGGTTGCGGCCTTTCTAAAGGCAGATTTCATCATCAATGTGGTTCCCAATCTGGACGGTGATATTACCGGTATTTTTACCGGCAACTGGATCTCAGCCTGGCAGAAGGCCACACAACTGGTGGACAAGATCTTCGGAATAGCCATTGAAGAACAGGCCGACATTGTCATCGCTTCTGCTGGCGGCTACCCAAAAGACATTAACCTTTACCAGTCCCAAAAGACCATCGACAATGCGGTATATGCCATGAAAAAAGGGGGGGTCGCCATCATTCTGGCGGATTGCCCCGATATTAAAGAGCCCGGTGAATTCTTCGATTGGTTCGCCCATCCCACACCCTTTGAAATGGAAAAGGCGGTACGGGAAAATTTCTTAATTTCAGGGTGGGTGGCGGTTCGGCAATTGGAATATGCGAATCTGGGCCACATTCTTCTGGTGACCCAGGAAAAGAACATTGAACTGGCAGGCAAAGCTGGGGTTCAAGGGGTGGCTACCATGGAAGAGGCCCTGGCCATTGCATATGAGAAATGCGGCAGCAATTCCCCGAAAATTACGGTGATGCCCCAGGGGGCCAATACATTTCCCATCCTTAAAGAGTAGAATCTGCCCGGCTGAATCCAAGGTAGTTTAAACCCCTTGGATATAGGGGGTTGGATTCTCTAGTTTTTTCTTGACAAAATATATGGCCCTTCCTATTACTAACCGTGTTATTAGTAAATAAGAGGCACTATCAAAGTGAAGCAAGGGGATAATAAGATGATAAAAGTGGGGAAGCAAAACCTGATAACAGATGTTCCGGGCATCCGGGTGGGCAATGTTGAAGATAATCTGATCAGAACCGGCGTGACCGTTATCATACCCGATGAACCCAGCGTTGCCTCGGCCGATATCCGGGGCGGGGGGCCGGGAAGTCGTGAGACCGAGGCCCTGAACGCCGATTGTCTGGTGGATGTGGTCCACGGGATTGTCTTAAGCGGCGGGTCTGCCTACGGATTGGATGCTGCAGGCGGTGTCATGGCAAGCTTAAGGGAGCAAAAAAGGGGCTTTGTTCTGGGGGATGCCATTATTCCCATTGTGCCATCTGCTATTTTGTTTGATCTGTTAAACGGGGGAGATAAGGATTGGGGGGTTAAATCCCCTTATTACGATCTGGGATTTAAAGCCGCCCAGGGGCTAAGTTCAACCTTTGAGTTGGGGAATGTGGGTGCCGGTTTTGGTGCCATTTCCGGCGGCTTGAAAGGGGGGCTGGGCAGTGCCTCTTTTGTTTTTTCTGATGGAGATTTAGAGATTAGTGTCGGGGCCATCGCTGCTGTTAACTCAATGGGGTCGGTTACCATGCCGGGAAGTTCTACCATGTGGGCCTTTCCCTATGAGCAGAACGGAGAACTGGGACACCAGAGCCAGCCTAATGTAAATACCAATATGGACCTGGATTTTACCTTTGAACTGCCCACGGGTAAAAACACCACCCTGGTGACCGTGGCAACCGATGCGGTGCTGACCAAACCCCAGGCAAGAAGGGTGGCGATTATGGCTCAGGACGGTTTGGCCAGGGCCATTCGGCCGGTTCATTCCCCTTTTGACGGGGACAGTGTTTTTGTTTTAGCAACGGGAAAGTGCGAATTATCTGATCCGGTTCTGGGGGTATCCAAACTGGGAATGCTGGCCGCTGATTGTGTGGCCCGGGCCATTGCCAGGGGGGTATTTCAGGCGGAAAGGATGGGGGATTTAGACAGCTACCGTGATCGCTACGGCCTTTGAAAATTAGGATTAGAAAATCAGGATTACTCAAGGAGATAAAATGCGTAAAATGAAAAATTTGGTTACACGGATCGTTTTAACATGGGCCGTTTTAACTATGGGACTTGTCATAAATGTTCCTTTGGTGATGGCCGCCAAGACCAGCCTGAATTTGGGAATGGTATTGGAACCGCCCCACCTTGACCCCACTGCAGGGGCCGCTGCAGCCATTGATGAGGTGGTCTATGCCAATATCTTTGAGGGTCTGACCCGGATTGATAAGAACGGGGTGGTAAAACCCGCTCTTGCCAGCAGTTGGACTGTTTCTCAAGATCAGAAAACCTATACCTTTATTCTTCAAGAAGGGGTTCTTTTCCATGACGGTGCTTCTTTTGGGGCCGAGGATGTGGTTTTCTCTTTTGACAGAGCCAGGGCAAAAGACAGCGTCAACGCCCAAAAAGCCCTATTTAAACCCATCGCATCCGTTACGGCAACAGATGCCCATACCGTTGTGGTGACCCTGAGCCAGCCCACGGGCGGCTTTTTGTTCAACCTGGGTTGGGGCGATGCCATCATTGTGGACAAGGCAAGTGTCGAAAAAAATAAAAGTCACCCGACCGGTACCGGTCCCTTTAAATTTTCCAAATGGGTGAAGGGTGATCGGATTGTCATGGTCAAAAATGACGCCTATTGGGGAACACCGGCCAAATTGAAAAAGGCCACCATCAAAATTATCCCGGATCCCGCAGCCGCTGTTTCCGCCATGATGGCCGGGGATATCGATGGGTTTGCCAATTTTCCAGCTCCTGAAAGTCTGGCACAATTTAAGAGCGATCCCCGGTTTAATGTGGTCATCGGCAGCACCGAGGGCGAAACCATCCTTTCTACCAACAATCAACGTGGTCCCTTTAAAAAGTTAAAGGTTCGCCAGGCCGTTGCCCATGCACTTGACCGCAAGGCCATAATCGATGGTGCCATGTTTGGTTACGGCACCCCCATCGGCACCCATTTTGCCCCCCATCATCCGGCCTATGTGGATCTGATCGCAACCCATCCTTATGATCTTGAAAAGGCCAAACAATTGCTGGCTGAAGCCGGATACCCCGACGGATTTAAAGGGGTGATTAAACTGCCACCTCCCCCCTATGCCCGACGTGGCGGGGAAATTGTTGCCTCCCAATTGAGAAAAATCGGAATAGAGCTTGAGATCGTTCCCGTGGAATGGGCCCAATGGCTGGATCAGGTCTTTAAAAAGCGGGATTATGATTTGAGCATTGTCTCCCACACCGAACCCATGGACATCAGCATATATGCCCGGGACGATTATTATTTTGCCTATGACAGCCCGGAATTCAGGGGATTGATGAAAAAACTTGCCGCCACGGTGGATACCGATGCCCGGTACAAAATATTGGGAGACGCCCAGCGATTGATTTCAGCTGATTGTGTCAACGGATTCATGTTCCAGCTTGCCAAGCATGGGGTGTGGGATAAAAATATCCGGGGATTATGGGAAAACAGTCCGGTCCAGGCCAATGACCTGACAGCGGTTTATTGGGTTGATTAGATCGTTCATTTAATAAACCGATATCGGCTGGCTGTCCTTTATAAACAGTCGGCCGATACATTTGGTGGCCAATGAGAATTTTTCTGGTAAAACGGGTTACTGCCCTGGTTCTGACCCTGTTGGTGGCAACCCTTGTGGTCTTTGTGATGCTTGAAATTTTGCCCGGGGACCCGGCCGCACTGATGTTGGGGATCAATGCCGAAGCTGATACCCTGAATGCCCTTCGGGAGCAAATGGGCCTCAATCGGCCGATTTTGGTCCGCTATTTCACCTGGGTGGCAGATCTTGCCACCGGAAACCTGGGTATCTCCTATACCTATGATGTGCCGGTGTCTGAGCTGATTTTATGCCGGGTTACCGTGAGTTTGCCCCTGGCCCTGTTGGCCATGACCCTGTCCACCCTCATTGCTATTCCCCTGGGTATCATGGCCGCTTCCCATCATAATAAACCCATGGATTTTCTGGTGATGAGTTTTTCCCAGCTGGGCATTGCCATCCCCAATTTCTGGTTTGCCATGCTGTTAACGCTCGTATTTTCCGTCACCCTGCGGTGGTTGCCAGCAGGAGGCTTTGCCGGTTGGGATGCCGGTATTATCCCGGCTCTTAAGTCCCTGTTACTGCCGACCATTGCTTTGGCCCTTCCCCAGGCAGCCATCCTGTCACGTGTCACCCGCTCGGCCTTGCTGGAGGTGTTGGGAGAGGATTTTATCCGCACGGCCCGGGCCAAGGGGGTTACCCCCCAGGGGGCATTGTGGAAGCATGCCTTGAGAAATGCCCTTATACCTGTTGTGACCATTATGGGGCTCCAGTTTTCTTTTTTGCTGGCCGGAACGATCATCATTGAAAATGTGTTTTATCTACCGGGTATCGGCCGGCTGATTTTCCAGGCCATCTCCCAACGGGATCTGATCGTGGTGAAAAATCTGGTGATAATGCTTGCAGGGACGGTGATCATGATCAATTTTTTCGTGGATTTATTGTATTCGGTGATTGATCCCCGTTTAAGAGGGGGGGCAGATGTTTAGAACATTGGGTGAGGTGCTGGGACATGGGTTGAAAAACCGAAGTTTTGTCATTGGCGGAACCATTTCACTTTTGTTTTTCCTGGTGGCGTTTCTTTCCTATTTCTGGACACCCTATCCGGTTGAAGATATTAATATCGCCGAAAAATTGCTCACCCCCAGCGCCAAATATCTGCTGGGAACGGATCATTTTGGACGGGATATTTTGTCCATGCTAATTACGGGTGCCAGAAATTCGGTGATTGTCGCCTTTGTTGCCATCGGCATCGGGATCGGGATCGGGGTTCCCCTGGGGTTGACCGCCGCAGCCAAAAAAGGCTGGATCGATGAACTGATCATGCGGTTCAACGATTTTACCTTTGCCTTTCCCTCCCTTATTTCCGCCATCATGATCACCGCTATTCTGGGACCGGGATCGGTGAACTCCATCATTGCCATAGGGATTTTCAACATTCCTGTTTTTGCCCGGGTGGCAAGGGGGGCGGCTTTGAGCATCTGGAAGCGGGAATATATTCTGGCGGCCAGAAGCGCAGGAAAAGGGCCGTTTAAAATTTCTTTTGAGCATGTGCTGCCCAATATCGCCAGCATGCTCATTGTCCAGGCCACCATTCAGTTTGCCCTGGGCATCCTGGCAGAGGCGGGCTTAAGCTACTTGGGCCTGGGTACCCAGCCCCCCATGCCCAGTTGGGGAAAAATGCTCAATGAAGCCCAGACCTTTATGTATTTTGCACCGCAACTTGCCATCTATCCCGGGCTTGCCATTGCCTTGACGGTTATGGGGCTGAACCTTTTTGGGGATGGGTTGCGGGATGTGCTTGACCCAAAATTGAGAAGAAGCAGGTAAAAACATGGCCCTATTAGAGGTAGAGGATCTTAGTGTCACTCTGAAAACAGCCCATGGCCCACAAGAGGTGATCAGTCATATCAGTTTTTCCATGGAGGCAGGTGACGCCCTTGGTATTGTGGGAGAATCTGGTTGTGGAAAATCCATCACCGCCCTGGCCCTGATGTCACTTTTGCCTTCCGATGCAAAGATAAAGGGGAAAATAATCCTGGGGGGGCAGGATATTTTACGCTTAAATTCCCGACAGATCTGCCGTATCCGGGGGGATCGCATCGGGATGATATTTCAGGAACCCATGACCGCTTTAAATCCTTTGAAACAGATTGGCGCCCAGGTGTCTGAAAGTATTTTTCTCCATACACGCCTTGCACACAAACAAGTCATTGAACGGGTTTGCGAACTAATGGACAAGGTGGGACTGCCCGTTGAAAGATTCCCGCTGAACCTTTATCCCCACCAGCTTTCCGGCGGACAGCGTCAACGGGTGATGATTGCCATGGCCATTGCCTGCAATCCCGATGTTCTTATTGCAGATGAACCCACCACCGCTCTTGATGTGACGGTTCAGGAACAAATTTTAAATTTAATCCGGGAACTTACCGATGCATCGGGCATGGGACTGATAATGATTAGCCATGACCTCGGGGTCATCGCCCAGACCACCCAGAATGTGATGGTCATGTATACCGGCAACATGGTGGAAATGGGAACCACCGTTGATGTGTTTCGAAATATGCTGCATCCCTATACCCAGGGTCTTTTTGCAGCTATTCCCCAAATCTCTTCGGGCAACTCGGAAAGAAAACGGCTGAACTATATTCCGGGTCAGGTACCGGAACTGCACTTGAGACCGATTGGATGTAATTTTGCCGATAGGTGTTCCTTTGCCACCACGGAGTGCCGGGAAAAGGAACCCATGGTCACAAGGGGGGGAGTATTGCATGATGTGTGGTGTTATCACCCGTTAAACCAAGGAAGGCAAAACCAATGAAGCCCCAAAAAAAAGAAGCCAAAACATAAGGAAGGTAAGGCAAGCTAAAATATGAAAGAACCATTGGTTAAAATTGAAGGTGTTTATAAGGATTATCTGCTTCCCAAGAAATACCTGTTCCAGAAGGCCCCTGTTTTTCGCGCCCTTCATGGGATTAATCTGGAGGTGCAAAAAGGCACCAGTTTTGGAATCGTGGGGGAATCGGGTTGCGGAAAATCAACCCTGGCCAGAATTGTAATGGCCCTTGATAAGCCTACCCTAGGAACGGTTTCCTTTGGGGGACAGGATTTGTTTAAGCTGCCAAAAGCCGAACTGAGACATTTGCGGCGCAATTTCCAGATGGTGTTCCAGGACCCCTATGGGTCGCTGAATCCCAGGAAAAATATTTTGGGAATTGTTGCAGAACCCCTGGATACCCTGGCAGAAAAACTAACCTTTGCCCAAAAAAAAGAGCGGGTGGAAAAAATTTTGGTTGAGGTGGGTATGAACGCCAGGGATATTGATAAATTTCCCCATGAGTTTTCCGGGGGACAACGTCAGAGAGTCGCCATTGCCAGGGCTTTGATTACCCGTCCTTCCCTGATTGTGGCCGATGAGTGTGTCTCGGCCCTGGACGTATCGGTCCAGGCCCAGGTCTTGAATCTAATGATGGACCTCCAGGAAAAATACAACCTGACCTATCTGTTTATCAGCCACGATTTGAGTGTGGTGGAATATATAACCGACCAGGTGGCCGTTATTTACATGGGGCAGATTCTGGAGCAGGGAACCACCCGATCCCTGTTTGAAAATCCCCTCCATCCCTATACCCAGACTCTGTTTCGGGCGGTTCCCGACGTGAACCCCCTGAATAGAAAGCCAACAAATAATCCCGTGGTTCCTTTATTTGAAAAAACTGATGACAGCTGTTCCTTCCTTGATCGATGTGGCCTAGCAACAAAGGTGTGTGTGAATCACGCCCCAGAGCTGATTGAAAACGGCGGCCACCTAGTGGCCTGTTTTAATGTGATTTCCGGTGGCTCTATTTCGGGCTAACAAAAAACCAAAAAATTTGTAAGCGGCCGTAAGTAAAAAAAACAGATCGAACTTATGCTGCGATGCCGTAGAAAAAATACATGATCACCATGACCACGGCGAGATATACCAGGGTCATGCCGCTGCCGGCCCTGATATAATCTATAACCTTGTAACCCCCCGGCCGCATGATCAGGGCATTGACCTGGTGGGTGGGCAAAATAAAGGTGTTGGATGCTGCCACGGCCACCATCAGAGCGGCCATTCTGGGATCGGCCCCGCAGTGGACA
>JAFLJU010000365.1 GCA_022712835.1 Desulfobacteraceae bacterium | reverse complement strand
CCAAAAACAACCAGCCCGACAATGAGCAGGAGGGACATCAATAGGGGATTCATAAATACCTCATCAGCGATTGTTATACAAAGGACTATCTAAATTAGCCTCTAATTTTTTTTATCTCTTCTCTTAAAATAGGAACTACCTCAAAAAGATCTCCCACAATGCCATAGTCCGCTACATTGAAAATGGGAGCTTCCGGATCTTTATTAATCGCCAGAATCGTTTTCGAGCCGGTCATTTCCGCAAGGTGCTGGATAGCCCCGGAAATACCCATTGCCATATACAAAGAAGGCGCCACGATCTTACCGGTTTGGCCGACTTGTTTATTGTGGGCCATGAAACCGCCATCCACCATGGCTCGAGAAGAACCAAATCCTGCCCCAAGATCTGTGGCAAGTTCCTTTACCAGATCGACGCCCGCCTGGTCTTTGGCGCCCCTCCCCACGGAAATAACAATGTCGGCATCGGCAAGATCAATTTCACCGCTGGCATCGGAGATTATTTCTTTGATAACCGCCCTTAAATCCGCTGACGGAATGGCCAAGGCAACCACATTTTCGGTACCGGTGATGTCGGGGTTTGCCTCAAAGGCACCAGCTCTTACAACCGCTACGGATATATCGGTATTTACTTTGATGCGCTGGATCACTTTACCGGCAATGGCTGGCCGGATCACCTGGATCGCGTCTCCGTCCAGGGTTACATCGGTAATTTCAGTGGAACAGGCCACATTCAACTGGGCAGCCACTCTTGGGGCCACGGTCTTGCCTGTTTCAGAAAATCCAAACCAGATAAGCGTGGCATCAAATGCCTTGGCAGCCTCAACCACACAAGCGGCATAGGGGCCAGCCGAAAAAAGTTCAAGACTTGCATCATCGGCTATGTACTGGGTATCAGATCCGGCGGCGGCTAAATCACCGGCAAGTGACTGGATATTGTTACCCACTGCCACCACGGCTGTTGTGGCTCCCAAGGCTTTGGCCTTTGATAAGAGTTCGGCTGTGCTGCCTTTTAGAACACCGTCTTTGATATCTGCGACTACAAGTATGTTCGCCATATTATTTTTTCCTCATCTTTAATAATCAGGTATAAACCCGGATATATCCGGTTAAGACCTCCAAAATTATGAACCCCAAATTTGGGACCCATCATTGGGGACCCATAATGGGGACCGACAGAGAAACCCACCCTATAAAACCTTGGCTTCAGTGGCCAAAAGCCCCACAACCTGTGCGGTAATCTCGGCAGCATCACCCTCAAATTTTTGGCCGGCCTCACGGGTTTGTGACCCCATGAATTCAACAATTTCAGATTTTGCCTGGCCCACCTCTTCAAGGGAAGTTCCCAACTCTGAAAGATCCATGGTCTGGATTTTCTTTTTCTTTGCCATCATGATCCCCCGCATGGCTGGCAGCCGGGGCTCATTAATACTGTCACTCACCGTGATCACGGCGGGTAAGGTAAGTTCGACAATCTCGGTTCCCGTATCTCCCAGTCGAGACACACGGATTTTTGTTTCGTCCAACACCTCAATGGCAATCACATTGGAAACACAGGGTATTTCCAGATATTGGGCCAGCATGATCCCGGTTTGGCCGCTGTCTGTATCCTGGGCCTGTTTCCCGGTGATCACCAGATCATACTCTCCTGATTCATAAACCTTTTGCAGCACCCGGGCATACACAGAAGAATCCGCTGCCGTAAGCGAGGGATCATCAATGAGAATCGCGTTTTCAATTCCCATGGCATAGCATTTACGGATCATATCGATGTTGTCTTGTCCGCCAATGCTCACCAAGGTTGTTTCGGCCCCATTATTTTCCTTGAGCCCAACCGCGGCTTCCACCGCATTTTCATCCCAGGCATTAATCACATATTGCAGTCCATCTTCGATAATGGCACCGTTCTCAATGTGGATGTTCAATTCAACATCAACTACTTTTTTTACGGTTGTGAGAATTTTCAAATTGTCCTCCTCATTATTTTGTCTTATTCAACGAAAAATTGATATCCACCGTTTATTTTGTCTTAATTCGATGTTTCCCGCAGGCAATAATCAGTTCAGATTCCGTGCCGGGAAACGCCAGGGTCATGTTCAAAGACTTACCCATTTGCACCGCAAGCGCGGTGGGTCTTGAATTGGAAATCATGATGGGAATCCTAGCTCTTGCCGCCTTTTGAACCAGTTCGTAAGAGATCCTTGAAGACAGAACCAAGACGCTGGCCGTCGAAAGCGTTTTATTCATAACCATTTTTCCAATGGCCTTATCCAGGGCATTATGCCGTCCCACATCCTCGGCAAAGGCGATGTCTTTAAGGTTATGGTCAAAAATCAGGGCGGCATGGGACCCCCGGGTCCTCTGGTAGTATTGCTGGTTTTTGGAAAGCCGATTGATGCACCCAAATGCAGAACCAAGTTCAACCTCAAAACCGTTTTCGGCCGGTGTTAAAATCTGATTGAGATCCTCAATCATTTTCTTGCCGCAAATCCCGCAACTGGTTTGACTCACATAGGTTTTTCTTTTCAACAAATTGGGAATCTTCTTGCGTCGTTCAGGGGTCAGCCAGATGTCCACCACATTGGCATCTATCTGATTGTCAAACCCTATGGTTTTAACATCATCAATGCTGTCAATGAGTCCCTCGCCCAGACAAAATCCTGCGGCATGAAACACCTCGTCCCCCGGGGTTCTCATCACCACTGAATAGGACTTGTCCTCAATTCGTATTGAAAAAGGTTCTTCCCCAATCAGTTCCAGAGGATCTTCAATACAACTCCCCTCTTTAAACCGAAAGGATTGATAAAATGCTGTTTTCTTTCCTGGACTCACCTGGTTTTATTCTCCCTCTGGTTTGGCTGGTGCGGATTTTAATCCCTCGGATTTAGAAGGAGGAAAAGACAGGGCTTCAGTTAACACAAAGGCTGCCTGGAGATAGGATGTCGGACAAAGGGGGAAACATTCCTTACAGTCATGGCACTCAATTGCGGCGATCTCGGGAATAAAACTGATCTCCTTATTGATCCCTCTATCAACAAATCCGATGGCGTTCTTGCCTGTCACCTCATTGCAATACCGGACACACAGCCCGCAATGAATGCAAAAGGAAGCATCTTTTTCATACCGGTCTTTATTGGCACCATAAACCTTGGCAAGTTCCAAAAGTTCCGGCGCATCCGGGGCATGGGCCATGAGAAGTTCAATGATGGTTTTGCGGATTCTATCGATTTTCTCCGACCGGGTTCTAACAATGATGTTTTCTTCCACCGGATAAACGCAGGAAACAACCAACTTTGTCCAGCCCGAAACTTCTACTTCCACGATACACAGCCGGCATCCGCCAAAGGATTCCAGTTTTTCATGGTGGCACAGGGTGGGAATATATATTCCCTCACCCTGGGCTGCCTCAAGAAGCGTCATCCCCTTGGGGGCTTTCACTTGATTTCCGTCAATCTCAAATTGGATTTCACTCATTTTTACCTGCTTTTTTGGGGGTCTTTTTTATTATTCTGTCGCCTTGGGCAATGGGAGCCGGAACCGGCGAGCCTGAGATCTTTGTCACGGCACCAAATTTTGTGGGACAAACTTCAAAGCAGGTGCCACAATTGGTACACAGTTCCTGGTCGATGAGATGAATGGTCTTTTTCTCACCATCAATGGCCTTGGCAGGACACTTTTTAAGACACATTCCACAGGCCTGGCACTTTTCAGGATCAATATAAAAAGCGATCAACTCTTTGCAGGAAAGGGCCGGGCACCGTTTCTCGTTTATGTGGGCTTCATACTCATCCCTAAAATAACGCAGGGTGCTTAGGAAGGGATTTGGTGCACTTTTGCCAAGGGCACAAAGAGAGGCTTCAACGGCTGTTTCCGAGAGTTCCTCAAGAAGCTCTATGTCGCCTGGCTTTCCCTTACCCTGGGTGATATTGGTCAAAATCCGATCCATCTGCCGCAACCCTTCGCGACAGGGGACACATTTCCCACAGGATTCATCGGTGAGAAAATGAATGAAATACCTTGCAACATCCACCATACAGGTATCTTCATCCAATACAATCATCCCCCCGGATCCCATCATGGAACCCGCCTTGGTGAGTTCATCAAACCCCACCTGTAAATCCAATTGGTCCTCGGGGATACATCCACCCGATGGTCCACCGGTCTGCACAGCTTTAAACTTTTTACCGTCCGGGATACCACCGCCTATTTTATAGATAATGTCTCGTAGGGTCATGCCCATGGGCACTTCCACAAGTCCTGTATTGGTAATTTTGCCCACCAGGGAAAAAATCTTGGTCCCTTTGCTGGAATCGGTTCCAACGGTATTAAACCAGTCAGCACCCTTATTAATTATTAACGGTACATTTGCCCAGGTTTCAACATTGTTCAACACGCTGGGGCGGTTCCAAAGCCCTTTGATGTTGGAACGGGTATACTTGGGTCTGGGTTCTCCGGCACGCCCTTCAAGTGAAGTCATCAAAGCTGTTGATTCACCGCAGACAAAGGCGCCTGCTCCCTGGTGAACGATCACCTTAAAATCAAACCCGGATCCCAGGATATTTTCCCCGAGCAGACCATAGGCCTCGGCCTGTTTGATGGCAAGGTTAATATTGTCAACGGCCAGAGGATATTCCTGGCGAACATAAAAATAGCCTTCGTGGGAAGCAATGGCATACCCGCCAAGGATGAGCCCTTCCAAAATGGAATGGGGATTTCCCTCAAGAAGCGCCCTGTCCATAAACGCTCCGGGATCCCCCTCATCTGCATTGACAATAACATATTTGATGGGTTCCGGTGCATTGCGGGATCCTTCCCATTTTCGACCCGCTGGAAAACCTGCTCCCCCACGGCCCCTGAGATTGGATTTTTTAACTTCCTCCAACACCTGCACATCCGTCATCTGACCCAACGCTTTGGCAAGCGCTGAATAACCGCCAATGGCCAGATAGTCATCAATACTCTTGGAATCAATTTTGATATTATTACAAAGAACGGTCCGCTGCTGGGCTTTATAAAAGGAGATATCAGATTCATGGACGGCTCGCTCGCCTGTCACAGGATCCTTAAAAAGCAGTCTTTCAACCACTTTATTCTCCTGGATTGTCTGGGAAACAATCTCGGGAACATCCTTGGCTGTTACCCCAAGATAGCAAATTTCCTCAGGATAAATAACCACAACCGGTCCCTGCTCACAAAATCCGGGGCACCCGGTTCCCTTGGTGTCCACTTTTGCGGCCAATCCCTTATTTTCCAACTCAAGTTTAAAGGCCTCTATGACTTCATCTGCACCGGATGCAATACAACCCGCTCCGGCACATATGGAGATACAGGGCTTATTCGGGTCTCTTTTGGATAGTATTTCCTGTCTGAAGGATTCAAGTTCTTCAGGCGTATTTAACCGCAGCATAATTCTCCCCTACTCATAGATTTTTAACACTTCTGATGTTTTAACCGGTGACATTTTCCCGTGAACCTTTCCGTCAATTTCCATCACAGGACCCAGTGCACAACAGCCAAGGCAATTAACAGTTTCCAGACTAAACTTCAAGTCCAGATCTGTTTCCCCGGGCTTAATCCCAGTGGCTTCCTCCACCGTATCCAAAATTCGTGTGGC
>JAFLJU010000015.1 GCA_022712835.1 Desulfobacteraceae bacterium | reverse complement strand
CAGGCCGCAGGCATTTTCAAAGTGAGCCAGATAGTTGGCCAGAGCCTCTTTTTTCAATCCCCGGATGGGCTGGGAGATGAGCCGATTTAAACGGGCCATGATCTTTGGGGTGTCATGGTAAGTGGAAATAGCATATTGGTCTTGCTTTTCCAAAAGGGATTGGGGTGTTTCCATGGGAATCCTCAATTAATATGTTTTATAAACTGACTGGTCAGTGCAAAAATACAACACTGGGCCATATTGTCAACCATAAACTTTTCTAATGCAAATATTTGCGGTTATGTGAATATAGACGGGATTTGATAAGACTTGGATACCCCTGTCTTAAATGGGAGAATCAATTTATCTTGACTTGTACTGACCAGTCAGTATATGAGTGTGCAAGGCCTAAACCTAAATAAAATGGAGTCGCAATGAGTGAGATCATCCATCTGTTGACCTATGATATCGGCACCACCAGTGCAAAAACCTGTTTGTTTGAGATGGGTAAAAAACTGGTTCTGATTGATTCTCAAGCTGTGGGGTATGAATTGATTACCAGCTCTGACGGGGGGGCTGAGCAGCGGGCTGATGACTGGTGGGATGCTATTTGCAAAGGGAGTCGGGTTGTTTTGGACAGGTCCCGGTGTGATAAAGAAAAAATTGCTGCCGTTTCATTTTGCTGCCAAATGCAGGCCCTGATTCTGGTGGACAAGGACGGGGTACCGGTACGCAATCCAATGGGGTATATGGATGGCCGGGCAATCAAGGAGTTTGAGAAAAATTTTGCCAAAGGGTTTCCCAGAATAGAAAACCTCAATGCGGTTAAATTACTCCAGGCACTGTACATCACAGGGGGGGCTGCTGCAACCGCCAAAGATCCCCTTTGGAAGTACCATTGGGTCAGGGCAAATGAGCCGAAAGCCTTTGCCAGAGCTGATAAATGGCTGGATGTCAGGGACTATATAGCCTTGCGGTGTACAGGCAATGCGGCTATGACCCGGGATTCTGCCAATTTGACTTTTTTATATGATACCCGGAAGGGTCATGGTCATTGGTCTTCCCGTCTCTGCACTCTTTTTGATGTGGATCAGACTCTGTTACCGGACGTGCAAGAGTCACTGGACAAGGCAGGGGAGTTGACTTTCCGGGCTGCCAAGGAGCTGGGACTTGTGAAGGGGATTCCCGTGTTTAACGGAGGCGGAGATACCAGCATGATCGCCCTTGGCAGCGGCAGTGTGGATCTCCATGATACCCATATTTATACCGGTACTTCAGGCTGGGTGATTGCCAATGTGGACAAACGCATGGTGGATATCCATCATTTCATTGCAGCGATTTGCTCTGCCCTGCCCGGGCAGTATAATTATATTGCAGAGCAGGAGACCTCCGGGCTTTGTCTCCAGTGGGTCAGGGATCATCTGGCCAAGGATTCCATTGGTATTTATCTGGAACCGCAACTTACAGGTGATTCACCCGATGCCCTCTATGATCTCATGAATGAAAAAGTTTCCCAGATTGAACCGGGTTCCGGTGGGGTGATTTTTACCCCATGGCTCCATGGGAACCGTTCTCCCAGGGAAGATGCCATGGCCAGGGGCATGTTTTTTAATATCGGGCTTCACACAGGTAAACGGGCCATGATCCGTTCGGTTCTGGAAGGCATGGCCTTTCATAAACGCTGGATGCTGGAGGCTATTGAAAAAAAGGTGCCCCCCCAGGACAGCCTTCGGTTTGTGGGGGGCGGAGCCAAATCCCAAGTTCTCTGTCAGATCATGGCCGATATTCTGGGAAGACAGATTCAGGTGCCCCGGGAACCCCAAAATGCCGGGGCCGCCGGGGCAGCTATTGTCTGCGGATTGGGTCTTGGCGCCATAGCATCAATTGAAGATGCCAAAGCCCTTGTGGATATCGGGTCGGTGCATGAACCAGATCCGGGGACCTGGGAAATCTATACCAAAATGTTCACCGTGTTTAAACAGCTCTATGACCAAAACAAAAAATTGTTCTGGGCTCTGAACCGGCGGTGATGAAATTGAGAACCGGACGAAATTGAGAATCGGGTGAAATTGAAAATCGGACGAAATTGAGAACCGGATGAAATTAGGAACCCATGGTTTTGTTAAAACAAGCTTGCCGGCAAGAACGGTAAGAGCCGGTTCAGGACAAACCCAAACCGGCTCTTGTTAAAAATATCAGCTTCCTATCGGTTTTTATTCTCCCAGATAGGCTTCCCTGATTTTGGGGTTTTTCAACAGGTCACTGGCTTTGTCTTCCAGGGTGATTTCCCCGGTTTCGACCACATAGCCACGACTGGCCGCCTGGAGTGCCAGGTTGGCATTTTGCTCCACCAGAAGAATGGTGGTGCCGTCTTCTTTGTTGATATCGGCGATGATATTAAAAATTTGCTGGATAATAATGGGGGCAAGGCCCAGAGATGGCTCGTCCAACAGCAAAACCTTGGGTTTGGTCATTAGCGCCCTTGCAATGGCCAGCATCTGCTGCTCGCCTCCGGAAAGCGTTCCCCCATGCTGGCGGCTCCGCTCACCCAAAATGGGAAAAAGATCATAGGAGTGCTGGATATCCTTGGCAACTTGGTCCTTGTCCTCCCGGTGAAATGCACCCAGGATCAGGTTTTCCTCCACGGTAAGTCTGGGAAAAATCCGCCGGCCCTCGGGAACCTGACATAGCCCCATGGTGGGCAGTTTTTCAGGGGAAACCTTGTTGATAAGTTTCCCCTCATAGTAAATCTCTCCCCGATCCACGGGAACAATCCCGCAGATGGTCATTAGAGTTGTGGATTTTCCGGCACCGTTGGCACCGATAATGGCCACGATTTCTCCGGGCATTACTTTAAGGGAGATTCCTTTGAGGGCCTTGATGGAACCGTATCCGGAATGAACATTTTTTAATTCAAGAATGGGTTGATCGTTCATGGGGCCTTAGCCCTCCTTTTCTTCAGATCTGGTTCCGACCCGCTTGGCCGGTATGAGGCCGGAGGGTCTGAACAGCATCATAATAACCATGGTGGCACCAAAGACCAGCATACGATAGGATTGAAGCTCACGGAAAACCTCTGGCAGGGCAATCAGGGCGATAACCCCCAGGATTATTCCGGGAATGGACCCCATACCCCCCAGAACCACCATGCATAATACCATGGCAGATTCAAGGAAGGTGAAACTTTCAGGGGATACAAATTTCATTCTGGCGGCAAAAAATGCCCCGGCAAGCCCTGCAAAAGCCGCGCCCATGGCATAAGCCAATAGTTTGTAAATAAAGGTATTCACCCCCATGAGTTCGGCAGCGGTTTCGTCTTCCCGGATGGATTCCCAGGCCCTGCCCACCCGTGAATAATTCAGCCGACGCACGGCAAAGGCGGCAAAGATGGCCAACCCCAGGGCAAAATAATAAAAAAGCTGAAGTTTTTTCACCCAGATATGCTCAAAGGTTAATCCGTTTTCAAATATGGGAATATAGATTCCAATGGGTTTGATCCCAAGGATACCGTTTGGCCCATTGGTCAAAGACATCCAGTTGTTGAGAATAATCCGGATGATCTCCCCAAATCCCAGGGTAACGATGGCCAGATAATCGCCGCGCATGCGCAGGGTGGGATACCCGACGATACAGCCT
>JAFLJU010000161.1 GCA_022712835.1 Desulfobacteraceae bacterium | reverse complement strand
GTAAACGCCCGAAGACGGGACTCGTCCTCGTCTTTAAAAGGCCCCCCTTTCCGGTTCAACACCTGGGTTACACCGATCACTTTGCCATCCTTGTTCACCACGGGTACGCATAAAATGGAACGGGTAAAAAAACCTGTCTTACGATCAAAGGCCGGATTAAACCGAAGATCTGCATAGGCATGGGGGATATTGATGGTCTTGCCCGAAGTAAACACCGTCCCGGCAATCCCCAGATGATTGGGAAACCGGATCTGGGTTGTCTCAATGCCGTCGCCCACCTCTGACCAAAGTTCCTGGGTCTTGTCATCATTTAAAAACAGGGTGGACCGCTCTGCATGGAGCATTTTGGTTGCCTCGCCCATGACTTTCCGGAGCAACGCCCCCAATTCTATTTCAGAGGTGATATCGGCAACAATATCTAAAAAACCCATTTCTTCCTGCCGGGAGATCTTCATTCGTTCAATCATCTGGGCAGTTTGGAGGGCAACGGCTGTCTGCATTCCCATGGAAGAAAGTATCCCCATGTCCGCCTGAGTAAAGTTCCCTTCTTGTTTATTCAGTGCCTGGGTGACACCGATGATTTCCCCTTTGACCGTTTTAATAGGGGTGCTCAAAATTGAGGTGGTGACAAACCCGGTCTGGGTATCAATGTCAGGGTTGAAGCGCTTGTCCGTATAGGGATCATGGATGATGACGCCCTTGCCAGAGGTAAAGGTAAGGCCTGCAATCCCCTTGGTATTGGACAGGCGAATCCGCTCTTTAAATTTACCCATGGCACCCCTGGCATAAAGTTCCTGGGTTTCGGGGTCATTGAGAAAAATGGTGCAGCGTTCAACCGAGAGCTCATCTGCCGTCAGGTGCATGAGGCGTTCAAGAATCTCATCCAGGGAATCCAGGGCAGCGATTTCCCGGGAAATGTTTAAGAGCATCTCTGCCTGGTAGAGCCGTTCCCGCTCGTCACTGGTTAGGACATTGGGGGATTGCATTATTTTCCTCTATATTTCCCGTATGGGTTTGTTTCAAGTTTTGTGCGTAACGCCTGAATAATAGCCTTTAATTGATTTTTTTCGTCCCGGTTGTCCCGTTTCCCATGGTAAATTTTCTCTTCATATGCATATTTTTGTTGCTCCAACTCATCCCGCAACGCTGTGATCGTTTTTTTTAAATGAGCAATTTCGCCCACCATGGAGGCAATTGTATCCCGGACAGATTGTTCCTTTTCAAAAACAAGGGATTCAAGTTCGCTCCGCAAAGCGATGATGGTCTCCTTAAGATACCGGTTCTCGTGCTGAACCTCAAAAAGTTTTTGATCCTGAGCTTGATCCTGAATTAAATCTGCCATAATGATACCATTTTAAATTGGATTATTATTCCGGGCACCCGGAACTTTTATTCCTTGGTCCCAGGCCTCCCAGGTATTTCTAAACCACAGGCTGTTCAACAGGGTTAGCAGAATATGATCATTTTTTCAACAACCGTTAATGATTTGCAGCAATTCTCGCTGAACAGTATTTCTACAAAAACATGCTGGTATTTCCGAAACCTGGCCACATCACATAATGGATTTATGTCTGACTATTTCAATTTTTAGTTTTTGATGTTTCTGTCAAATCTAAAATTTTGCCATTAAGATAATTTTTAGTTTGGTATCTTGATATTTTCATCAATTTTTTAGTGATATTTGACATTCGTGCTAATTGTGTTTGAATTTTGTTGATTCTTGAATAATTGGGGTCATCCACAGGCATATCCATCAATATGAGATCAAAGTATCCTAAAGTACTCATTAAAGGTTGACTCATTTCATGAGAAACAGTACCAGAAAGTTCAAGCACACCTTGCAGGCGATCTTTTTCTCTGACCATTTCTTCTGATTTTTTTCTTGTGGTCACATCAGTCAAAACGGAAATCTTTTCATTTTTCAGGAAGGAAGACCTAAATTCGATATGTTTGATATTTCCATCCTTACATTTGATTTTGAATTCCCGAACTTTTCCAGGCCCATCATGAAGAATGTCTCTTTCCCAGGCTTTAGCAACCTTTTTTCTATAATCTACATCTGAATAAACTTTTTCAAACCATTCTTCCTTAGATGAAATATCTTTTAAAGTGTATCCAGTAATACTTGTAAAAGTAGAATTCATATAGAGGTATTGGTTGTTGTTATCAATCATAACAATTCCAAGGGGGATGCTTTCAAGGATTATAGAAAGAGTTTCTTTCTCTTTTTTTAGAGCCTTTTCTGCCTGCTTACGTTCGGAGATCTCTTTCTTCAGTTGCCGAGTTTTTTGTTTAACCTTGAAGTTCAAGACAGCATTCGAAATGGCCAGGAAGCCGATGAGCAATAAGGTAATTATTCCCAGCCATTTCAACCATGAAGAAATTAGACCCGTTTCTTTGTTATCATTGAACCAGCGGTCTATTGAATGAAAATAAATTGATTTCGGAGATTCCCTGAGTTTACTCATGTGGCGATCAACAGCCAACAGCTTTTTTTTATGGCGATTTTTGGTGAATGCATAGCGGATTTCAATCGGGTTGAAAACAATGGAACTTTTCACCACATCGTAGTCATTTACATATTGTGACGCAATCAAACGGTTGACAATACCTGCATCGACTTTCTTCTCATGTACCAGACGAAACACTGCTGAAAAGTCATCCGCAACCATGTATTTTGCATTGATATTAAAATCTTCTAAAAGCTTTTGAAACGCAACAGTATGACCAGCGCGTTTCATGACACCGATTGTTTTACCGTCCAGATCGAGAATAGACTGAATCGTTGTGTTTGGTTGTGTCACTAACAGCCCCCAGTTAGTTATCAGGGGGTTAGATGTAAAATCATAAATACTATTTCTTTTCTGAGTATAGCCGATAGCGCTTAGAACATCGATATCACCGTTTTTAAGTTTATCCAGACAATCACCCCAAGCACAGGGGACATATTCGATTTCCCAGTTTTCTTTATCGGCTATGTGGGTGAATACGTCGATAACTAATCCCTTGATTTGACTGTCTGTATCCCGAAAGTTTAATGGTTTGTTTTGATGTAGACCAAATTTAATAGTTTGTTGGGGAAAAAGGAGTGATGATGACATTAAGATGAGCACCATCGAGAATACGACTAATTTAATAAAATATCTCATAGCACCGTCATTAGTACTTTTTAAACCATAAAACAATCAAAATAATTTTACTATTCAAATCAATTGTACGAGAAATCAACATACAATTTATATGAATACAAGACAGATTAAATTTCAAAAATGAAATTCACTGCATGGGAAATGACAACATTCTCAAGTGAATAAAAATTGTATTATGCTATATATAGAGTAGATTTTAATTTCTGATATTGCCTGCCAGAAGTTTTAAAACTTCTGACCGAGAATAAAAAGAACTTTCACCAAAACGTCTGATTCGGATTTTGGAAACTCAACTCTTATTCTCAAAATAAATTTACCCCGCCTATCTGAAAAAAAAAGCATGCTGGATACCACATGTTGTGGTCGGTGTTTTTTTAGAAAAAGCCAGCACTACACGTTATAGTTCTCACCGCCGTCTTGATGCTGAGCACTGAGCACTGAGCACTACTTTTGGAAAGTTGTCACTCAATTTGAAATTTAACTCGCGACGGCTTATACCATAAGTACTTGCCTCATGGGAGTGTGCTATGGTAAAGTTTTTTTTGCAATGTTCTTGACGGTGAGCAATTTTTTAATTTATTATTTTGGCACCTTACCCCAATCAAAAAAAGAAATCAGGGAGTCATTTTTAAATGAATCACTCAACCAACTCCTTAATGGTCATATCATTAATTGTTGTATCTGATGGATAGTATTAAAATAGGAAGACAGATCTTTCCAATCCTGATTTGGTTTGTGCTGATCCTGTGGACGGGATCAGCACTCGCTAATAATCTGTATGTGAAAGTCGGGCTTGGTCAAAACCCGCCCCTCACAATTAGAAATAAAAATTCAATACCAACAGGGCTGGCAATTGATGTTATTCAAGATGTTGCAAAGATAGAGGGTTGGCAGATTGAATTTGTTGAAGATGGCTGGAGCAATCTTCTCGAAAAATTAGATGCTGGGGATATAGACATACTGACCGGCATCGCTCATTCCAAAAAACGTGCAAAAAGATTTGATTTTTCTTCAGAAGCAATTGTCGGCAATTGGGGAATTGTCTACCGACGTCCTTCGATCAAAGTAAATTCCATTCTCGATTTGTCTGGATTGCGAATCGCGATGGGCCCTAACGGTGCCCATGCAATTGCTCTTGTCAAACTGCTCAAAGATTTTGGAGTGACTTATTCCGTGGTGGAAACTAAAAGCTACATCGATGTGCTTGATCGGGTGGAAAAAGGGGAGGCGGATGTCGGGGTTGTTAGTCGTTTATTTGGGGTTATTCAAATAAACGATCGAAAAATTATGGCAACAGGGATCAATTTCAATCCTGTGGGAATTCTTTTTGCAACCCCAAAGGGGAAGAACGCAGAACTTCTCAGAAAAATTGATGCATACCTTATTAATGGCAAAAAAGATTCTACATCTACCTACCAGAAGCATCTTGATCGATGGCTTCATGTTTCCACAAAGAGAGAACTTCCTCCTTGGATAACCTGGGGAGGTTTTGGTGCCTTATTGGGTTTGACTGTTACCCTTTTAATTGTTGGGTTATTACGTCGGCGAGTCATAGCCCAAACCCGGGAATTAAAAACAAGTGAGACCCGGTTTAAAAAGATGATTGAAAAATTGCCTCTTCCAATTGTAATTACCGATGAAAACCAAGATATTTCCTTCTTCAATGACAAATTTACAGAATTGTTTGGATATACACTTGATGATGTGTCAACTGCTGAAAAATGGTGGGAAATAGCATACCCGGATGAAGAGTATAGAGCTAAGGTTCAACGCTCATGGGAAGTCTCTATTGAAAAAGCGGTAGCCAACAATACCGATATCGAGATGCAAGAATGGGATTTAACAATAAAAAATCGTACCAAACGACGTTGTGAATTTTACATGGTTCCCCTAGGGGATGTTTCCTTGATAGTTCTGCATGATATCACTGAACGGAATCGGGGTAAAGAAAGGTATAAAAAGACTATTGAGCTTTCTTTTGACGGGTTTTGGATTATTAATAAAGAGGGTCATTTCCTTGATGTAAATGAAGCATATTGCCATATGATAGGGTATAAAAAATCAGAGCTTTTAAGCATGGCAATCCCAGATGTGGATGCGGGCATGTCCTTGGAGGAAATAAAAGATAAAATTAAGACCATTATGTTTATAGGCAGTGGTCGGTTTGAAACCAAACAGCGGCATAAAAATGGTCATATTATAGATGTGGAAATCAGTACATCATATATAAGAGAGAAAGAGGGTCAGTTCTTTGTTTTTCTTCGTGATATCACTGAGAGAAAACGTAAAGAACGTGTACAAAACTCTCAATTAACCCTCGTGGAATATGCCTCCTCTCATTCGTCAACTGAACTGCTTACAAAATTCTTAGATGAGGCTGAAATGCTTACCAACAGTAGAATAGGTTTTTATCATTTTTATGATGACATCCGAAAAATGCTCTCACTCCAAACCTGGTCAACAAATACAATTAAGAATATGTGTACGGCAGAAGGATCAAAAGGCCATTATCCGATTGCAAAAGCTGGTGTATGGGCAGACTGTGCCCGCGATAGAAAGCCCGTAATCCATAATAATTATGCAAGTCTTCCAAACAAAAAAGGTCTTCCTGAAGGACATGCACCTATTATCCGTGAGCTTGTCGTACCTGTTATTCGAGATGGGGACGTCATTGCCGTCTTGGGTGTTGGAAACAAAGAAAGTGATTACAATGAAAATGATGTTAGTACAATTCAAGAGTTGGCTGATCATGCCTGGGAAACTGTCAGTCGCAAACTTACTGAAGAATTGTTGCATGAAAATGAAAAAAAATATAGGAGACTTTCAGAAAACTCCCCTGCAGTTGTCTATCAATTCAAGATGACACTTGATGGCACGTTCTCTTTTCCATACATCAATGATTCTGTAAAGTCAGTTATGGACGTTGCCGCTGAAAATATTATGCAGGATCCCTCTGAATTTCTTGCTATGGTGCATCCCGAGGACCAGGAAATGTTTCTTGAAGGTGTTATGAAATCTGCTAAGTCTCTTGGTTTATACCATGCAATTATTAGATATCTAAAGGACGGAAAGGAACGGTGGCTTGAAGCACGCTCAACTCCGGATACGATGGAGGATGGAAGTGTGATTTGGGATGGATTCTTGATTGACATCACTGATAAGAAAAAAGCTGAAAAAGAAAGGGATGTCCTTGAGTCTCGACTTCAGCAATCTCAAAAAATGGAATCTATCGGCACTCTTGCAGGTGGTATTGCCCATGATTTTAACAATCTACTATATCCAATAATTGGATTTTCAGAGATGCTTAAAGAAGACCTGCCTCCGGACAGCCCTGAACATGAAAGCGCACAAGAAATATTTAATGCAGGGAAAAGAGGAAGCGAGCTTGTCAAACAAATCCTTGCTTTCAGCCGACAAACTGAACATAAATTGTCACCAGTTCGTTTTCAAAAAATATTAACAGAAGTTTGTAAACTCACCCGCTCAACAATACTCAGCGATATCGAAATTCATCAGGATATTAAAAAGGACTGTGGTTTGGTAATGGCTGAGGCGACTCAATTGCACCAGATAGCCATGAACCTGATAACAAATGCCTATCATGCGGTGGAAAAGGCAAGTGGGAAAATTTCAATACAGCTTAAAGAAATTATATTGGATAATGATGATTTAAAAAACAGCCTATTGCAACCGGGTCAATACGTTATGCTATCCGTTTCCGACAATGGAGTTGGTATTCCTAAAGAAATAATGAACAATATTTTTGAACCCTATTTCACAACAAAAGAGAAAGGCAAAGGGACGGGTCTTGGTCTCGCTGTTGTTTACGGAATTTTGACAGAGCATAAAGGAGATATCAAAGTTTACAGTGAGGTGGGTAAAGGAACGACTTTTAATGTTTATCTGCCTTTGATGAAGAAGTCTGATGAAACCATTTCAACTGAAAAGGTATTAGATAAACTAACTGGTACAGAAAGAATATTATTGGTTGATGATGAAGAATCGGTTGTTCGGCTTGAGAAGCAAATGCTCGAACGCCTTGGCTATAAAGTGTCTGCTCGGTCTAACAGCTTAGAAGCTTTGGAAACTTTCAATTCTAATCCAGAAGGTTATGATCTTGTGATTTCAGATATGACTATGCCAAACCTGACTGGAGACCAGCTTGCACAAAAATTAATGTCCATCCGATCGGATATTCCGATTATTATTTGTACCGGATTCAGTGAACGGATAAACAAAAAACAAGCTGAAGCTAATAAAGTAAAGGGTTTTCTTATGAAACCGGTTGTTAAATCTGAAATGGCTCAAATGGTTCGAAAAGTATTGGATGAGGCCAAAGTTTCATAAAAGAAATTGAGGTAGTAAAAACTGAGTCTTTAGACTTGTAACCAAAACTTTTTTTACTTATCTCTGATCGTTCTATCCTAATTCGAATAACATTAAGATCAAATTTTTTTGTTCGTTAATGATTTTGAATAAACATGGAATGTTTTCCGGGTACGATACCGTCAGTATCGGTTACCAAGCAGTATAGGTTACCGAAAATTGTTGAACTATCTGGCACCCAAAAACCTGGGAAATTTTAGGATTTCCCGAATCCCGGAACATGGATCGCCGCTTCAATCTTCTTGAGAACAAGAATGGCCAGGGAAACCAGCAATAGATAATACAGGCCGATGATGGCAAACACCTCGGTAAACCGAAAATATTCCGTGGCAATTGTCTTGCCCTCTCCGGTCAACTCCATGAATGTCACCACATAGGCCAAAGAAGAATACTTGATCAGATAAACAATCTCATTCCCACATCCGGGCAATGCCTTGCGCATGGCCTGGGGAATAATAATCCATACGATGGACTGGAAATTGGAAAATCCCAGGGCCTGGGCACCAAAAGACTGATTTTGCTTGATGGAAAGAAGTGCCCCCCGGATATATTCCGACTGATACGCGCCGCTGCACAACATGAACCCGGTCACGGCTGCCCAATAGGGTGAAAGGTAAATACCGATGTTGGGAAGACCAAAGTAAAGGATAAACAACTGAACCACCAGTGGGGTCCCCCGGAAGATGGCCGCGTATGTGTCACAGGCTCTCCGAACAAATGCGCCCCCATATGTTCTGAGGCACCCGGCAATAACACCGATGAGAACACCGCCCAGGGCAGAAGGGATGATCAGCCCCACACTCATGACAAGCCCTCGATTCAGGGAGGCAAACAATTCCTGATAAAATGGGGAGAGCACCACCTTAAGGCCTTTCTCCGGTGATAAAATTAAGTTTATCACAAAAATCCTGGCTCCGGGATCCCGGGACAAGCAAGGTGTCGGGCTCTCCCTGCTCCACCACAGATCCTGCCTCCATGAAAAGGATTTCATGGGCCAGGGTCCGGATCAGACTGACCTGGTGGGTGGCCATGATCATGGTCATCCCCTGTTTTGCCAGATTTCGAATCACATCGATCACCTCCCCCATCACCTCCGGGTCCAGGGCCGAGGTGGGTTCATCCAGCAAAAGCACCTTGGGGTCCATGGCCAATGCCCTGGCAATGGCTACCCGCTGCTTTTGCCCCCCGGAAAGTTCGGCAGGGTACAAATTTATTTTATCCGCTAACCCCACCTGGGAAAGCTCGATCATAGCCCGGGCGATGGCCGCCTTTTTGCTCAGCTTTTTAACCTTTCGCAGCGCAATGGTCAGGTTGTCCAAAGCCGTTAAATGATCAAACAGATTAAACTCCTGAAAAATCATTCCCACCTGTTGGCGAAGATCATAAAGTTCTTGTTTATGGGTGATATCCACGGGTTTCCCTTCCAGCCAGAATTTTCCGGAATCCGGGGTTACCAGGCAATTCATGCACTGAAGCAGGGTACTCTTCCCCCCTCCTGAAGGCCCGATGAGAATTTTGATCTCCCCCTTGCCCAGGCTCAAATTCACTCCCTTTAGAATGGGTTCTCCATTAAAGGATTTGGTAATATTTTCCACTCTTAGAATGGGATCACCCATGGTCTTTAGATTCCTTTGTTCGAATAGCCCGGTATTCGAACCGTTTTTTCCAACTTTGACAAGGCCATCACACCGGCCCAGGTCAAAATAAAGTAAATAAGTCCTGCCATAATATAAAGAGGAAGGTGCTGGTAGGTCCGGGAAGCAATAAACTTGGCCCGGGCCATGATTTCCGGTGCCCCCAGAACAAAGGCCAGTGCCGAGTCCTTGAGGATAATGGAAAACTCATTGGACCAGGCCGGAATGGACAGTCGCAATACCTGGGGAAGGATAATACTTTTAATGGCCGTAAAATCGCTCATTCCAATGGCGCTGGCCGCTTTGAACTGGCCCTGGGGGAGCAAAAGAATCGCACCCCTGAAAATATTGGCCTGGTAAGCTGCCGTGGTCATTCCAAGGACCACCATCACCGCGGAAACAGCGCTCAAATTCAATCCAATATAATGAAACAGCCCGAAATAAAACAGGAACAGTAAAACCAGAATCGGAACCCCCTGGAAAAACCAGATATAGACGCCTATCACCCGTTTCAAAATGGGATGTCCGTAAACCTGTCCCACCGCCATGCAAAGCCCAAGAATCAGTCCAATAGCCATGGCACCCACCACAATCACAAGGGTGATCCCTCCTCCCTGGAGAAGATAGGGCAAAGATTCTTTTATGGCAGTAACACTTTCTAACATTTTACAACCCTATGGAAGGGGCCTGGACCCCAAAAAGAAGGAGACCAGGCCTGCACCCTTATTTTATATCGTATTTTTTAATCAATTCTTTCCAATGGGGAGAGGCCATTAATCTTTTCAACCCTTCGTTCATATCTGCCATGAGGGCTGTGTCCTCTTTGCGGATGGCATATCCGAAATCTTCTGAATGCATGCCAAAGGTACCGAGGATCTCAACATCCTTTTTACCGGATGCATCCTTTGCCGGGGCATCATCCATGGCAGCGGCAGAGATTCTTCCATTCAAAATATCTTCGACGGCCAGGGGAGAAGAGTTGTAATATCTAAGTTCCAGGTTCCAGCCATTTTTTTTGGCCTCTTCCTTGAGCCATTTGGCTTCGGATGTTCCCTGCTGTACACCAATCAGTTTTTTTCCTGAAAGCAAATCTTCCAGGGTCAAGGCCGATCCTTATTTTAACAACCATCACCTGTTCAATTTTCCAATAGGGATTGGTAAAGGAAACCTTTTTCAACCGGTCCGGGGTGATACTCATGCCTGAAGCCACCATGTCTATTTTTTTTGTGAGCAGGCTGGTCACAATCCCATCCCAGTCAAAGGCTTTGTGGGTGACTTCATATCCCATTTCCTTTGCGATCCAGTTCACAGCTTCCACGTCAAACCCGCTGGGTGTGCCTGTTTTATCAATAAAAGCAAAGGGAGGAAAGTTTGCGTCTATTCCGTTCACAATTGTCTTTCCTGCCAGGGCCTGACCACTCCCCGCAAAGAGCAGGCCTAAGATACCCACCCAAATTATCAGATTTTTTTTAAACATTTTTTTAACTCCCTTTCGTTTTGGTGTTGTTACATACAATAGCGCTCAATGAAAATCGAAAAAATAGAGATATTCCGGGAAATTGTCAAGTTTTTTTACAGAACGCTTCCCCCATCAGCCGTTAGAATTAACTACAGGAAACAAGTTTTTTATTTCCATGGGGTAGTCCCCGGATATTATTCTATTTTCTTTCCAGCTGTTTTTTCAATCCGGCAGGCAATCCAATCCGCCAGTTTTTTTTGACTCATCCGTTTGATTTCCTTTCTGATGAGTTTCAGGTCAAGCTCGGCCCGGGCCATGGTCTTGTGCCCCCCGGCAGACCCGAATTTCCCGAAGGCTGCTTTGGCAGTGTTTCCGGCTCCTTTTCTCAATCCGTCATTGCGCAAAATGATGATCAGCTCGTCTTCCATAACGCCTGAAATAATGCTCCAGTTGACCCGGGCAATGTTCATGAAAAAATCGGCCACCACCACGAGGTCATCGGGCTTGGAAATAATACCGGCATGGAAAAAGGCCCGATTGTTGATCACCTTTCTTTTTTTGATGGCATGGCCCAGAAAATCCATGTTGTTCTCTGTTATCAATGCCCGCTCGACCTTTGTGACGATATTCATGTCTGCAAACCGGTACAGGTATTGGAAGGCCCGGATATCCTTGAGGCTGGAATGGCGGGTGAAATCGGCGGTATCGGTTTTAATGCCCAACATCAGGGCAGCTGCAAGCTTTGCCGACACCTTGATTTTCAATGCCTTTAGATATTCGGTCATGATGGTGGAACAAGCGCCGTAGTCAGGCCTGATGTCGGCATAGACGGCCTTGTTACAAGACAAGGGGTGATGGTCAATAATGGCGTCATAGACAAAGGGGGAAAATGCCTCATTGTGATCCGGCTGGGAATCCACCACCACAAACCGTTGAAAGTCACTTTTTTTTATGGTTTTCAGAGAAACCAGCCCCGACTCGGTATACTCAATCATGGCCAGATTATCCGGACGGGTAATCTTATTAAAATGGGCAATGGTCACCTCTGTCACTTTTCGCCAGAGGATTCGCTTGATGGCCATGGCTGAGGCAATGGCATCGGGATCCGCATTGATCACCACCAACACCTTGTCCCCTTTGTGGAACAGGTCCAAAAACAATTTAATTCTATCCGTGTTCCTCATCTATCAAGGTTCTCCTGAGGTTCTTCTCTGGCAGCGCTTGGCCTTCCCCCTATGTTTGAACGATCTATATTTGAACGGTCTATGTTTGAACGATTGCTGCTGAAAAACAAGGTAATCGTAATAAAGGCATATCCTAAAATGGCCAGCAGTGCAAACCAGCCATAGAAAACCCCCAGGGGTGCAAAAACAATGGCCGTGAGCCAGTGGATAAAAATAACCGTGGGAGAGTGCAACTTGATGGGAAAATCATCAAACCTGCAGATAACCGACAACCCGCATAAGTTCCATCCATATAGGGAGGCAAACACATGCATGTGAAGCAACCATTTTGTTTTTTCTGGATTATAGTCATCTCCCATCTGGAGAAAAATATAGAGGATACCGGAAATGGCCGTGAGAATCAAAAAACCGATGCCAGAGGTTAAAAAAAGCTTTTGCTGCACCCTTTCGGCAAACGTTGAATACAAATAGAACACCGTGACAACAGCTATGAAAAGGGCGGTTGTTACAAAGATCTGGGGAATAAAGCGCTCAAACAGGATAAAGATGAAAAATATGATCACCCCCAGGGTGATGGTCCAGAAGCAAAATTCCATAATAACTTTCCGGCCGGACCCTTCCAGTTTTTTCAGCATTGAAAAAACAAGAGAAAGGGATATCAGGGACAAGGGGAAAGAAAAACCGAGAAAAAAGGTATTTAAGGTTAGTTTTTCCATGGTCACCCATTTAAAATATTCGTTGTTTAAAATCACCAGGGATGCCATGACAATGCCTGAGGATAAGCACAACAAAGAGGCCTGGTGAAACTTATCGGACACGCTGACCTTTTTTTGGAAAAACTGAATGGGAAACAGAGAAAAGTTTTCGATTCTCACCTTTTCCACTAGGATATAAAGAACAACCGAAACCAATATGGTGATAGGATAAAGCAGGAAAAAAGCCGAGAAGGCATAGAGAAGGGAGCAAAGAAAAAATAGTCGCACGGTTTTGGAAACCTGGGTCTTTCTCTGGGTATAATACAATAAAATAGTTCCCCCGGTGCATAAATTAAATAAAAAGATATGGAGCCGTTCAAAACTATAATTTGGAGAAGGAAAATATATATTGATGAACCCGAATGCCAGGGCCGTAATCATCAAAAAAGAGAATAAGATTTTTAATTGAGTGTTCATGAAGATATCCGTTTAAAATAATTTTAAATTTTATGCCATCCGCCTTAAACTGCTGCGCGGGGGGTCAAAAGGGTTTTATACGATTTTTATCATCACCTTCCCAGCATATCTTTCAATGCCAGTCTAAGCTCATTGTGCTCAAAAACAAACCCGTTTTTCAATAATTTTTCAGGGATCACCCGGGCACTGGTCAATAGGGTTTCTTCACCCATACGGCCCCATAAGGCCCTGGCCACCCACCTGGGGATGACAAAAAAAGCCGGTCGGGAGAATACCCGGCCAAGGGAACGGGTAAACTCTTTATTGGTAACCGGATGGGGGGCTGTCAGGTTAACCGCGCCCTGAATACTCTCGTGTTCCAGTATATGAAGAATACCTGAAAGCGCATCATCCATGCTGATCCAGCTCATGTACTGGTTACCATGGGACAGCCTTGTGCCAAACCCCAGGGAAAAGGGCAGTATCATCCTGGCAAGTGCCCCACCGGCAGGGGTCAGGACCACCCCGATGCGCAGTTGAACGGTCCGGATGCCCGCTTTTTGCGCCGTTAAAGATGCCTTTTCCCATTGGTCACACACCGATGAAATAAAAGAGTCCCCCCGGGGCGCATTTTCCGTGAGTACCCGATCTTTGCCTTCTCCATACAATCCGATGGCGGATGAGGAAATAAATACCGATGGCGGATGTTTCAGCTCACTGATTTTCCGAGCCAATAGCGCAGTCGTGGCCACCCTGGAATCAATGATCAATTGTTTTTGTCTGTCTGTCCATTTTCCCCGGGAGATGTCCACCCCGTTCAGATTGATCACCGCATCAATGGGACCGGCTTTTTCCAAATCCAGCTGTTTTTTGTAGGGATTCCAGTAAAGCTCATCATCGGCCAGGTTGGATGCATTTCGAACCAGACGGATGACCTCGTGACCGCAGGTTCTTAAAAAAGGCACCAGGATCGAACCGATGGTACCGCTGGCACCGGAAATCAGAATTCTTTGTTTTTTAACTTTATCAGCCCTAAGTTCCAGATCATGCTTTAACACCCGATGGCGGTAGTCAAAAACCCTTGCCAACTCTTTTTTGGCATGGCCCTGGAAGGGGCGGCTCAAAAAACCCATGGGCAGTCGATAGGCCACCCGGTCCTCCATAACAGTGGAGTTTTTACCCTGGGCATGGAATAAATGGGTATGGACCCATTTGCCAAAGGGACCCTTTGTCTGATGGTCCTGGAAAAGAACATTTTCCTGGTAATCGATATGCTCAGCTTCCCATATCATGGGAATTTTAAAGAGTTTCATTTGGAACCGAACCTGGACACCTTGATCAATCCCCTTGCCCATACGGGAGATCAGTTTAAGAGGTGCCCAGGGAGGGGTCAGCCGCAAAATAGCACCGTTCCTGGCATGCCAGGCAAACAATTGTTCAACCGGCACATGAATAACGGTTTTTTTGGTGTATATCTGATCTTTCATGATATCTCTTTATGGTAAATGATTTATTGATTTTAAGGATCTTATCCTATAATAATACCAATGAAGTTGAAACCCTTTTTATCATTCAATAGGGGTCTCATTGCAAGGCACGTCCTTTGCATTAAATATTGCGGTGTTTTGGAGTAGTTTTGCACAACCCTAAAATTTGATTTTGAACAATAGCTTATTAATTTTTTTAACGTATTGGAGGAAAATGATTATGAGTAAATATGAATGCCCCTGCGGATATGTATATGACCCGGCTGAAGGAGACCCTGATAATGGCGTTGATGCGGGTACTTCATGGGATGACCTTCCCGAAGACTGGGTCTGCCCCCTTTGTGGTGCTGCCCAGGAAGATTTTGAGAAACTGGATGACTAACATGTTAAAGAGGTATAACCATGTATAAACCCCTTGAAATAGCAGATGGGGTATATTCTGTTGGGTGCCGGGACTGGGACATCCGTGATTTTCACGGATATTCAACCTACGAAGGCACCACCTACAATGCCTTTCTGGTTCTGGGTGAAAAAAACGTTCTCATTGATACGGTTAAAGAAGGGTTTGGAGATGAACTTCTGGCCAATATCAGCCGAATCATTGACCCCAAACTCATTGACATTGTCATCAGCAACCACACGGAAATGGACCATTCAGGTGCCATTCCAAAGGTGATGCATAAAATAGGGAAAGACAAACCCATTTATTGTTCCAAAATGGGAGCTAAAAACCTGGAAGCTCACTTTAACCGGAAATTCAATTTTCAGGTGGTGGGAACCGGAGATACGCTTAAAGTTGGCAACCGGACCTTTTCCTTTCTTGATACAAAAATGCTTCACTGGCCGGACAGTATGTTTACCTATCTTGCCGAAGAGGCCATCCTCTTTTCCAGTGATGCCTTTGGCCAGCACTATGCCGGAGACATGTTCTTTGATGATGAGATTGGCGATGAGATCATGCCCCATGCCCGGAAATACTATGCCAACATCCTGCTTCATTTTTCCCCCAGGGTCCAGGCATTGCTCAAGGATGTGGCCAAGCTAAACCTGAAGATCGACATGATCTGTCCGGACCACGGTATTCTCTGGCGAGACAATCCGTCCAAGATCCTGACCGCCTATGACACATGGTCCAAACAGGAACCAACCAAAAAAGTAGTGGTCATCTTTGATTCCATGTGGGAAAGTACCGCAAAAATGGCCCGGGCCATCACCAGCGGGATTGAATCCGAAGAGGTTAATGTCCGGCTGATGAATACCCGGAAATGGCATAGAAGCGATATCATGACCGAAGTATTGGATGCCGGTGCCATAGCTGTTGGGTCCCCCACACTGAACAATAGTATTTTCCCTGTGATTGCCGATGTCATGACCTATATAAAGGGACTTCGTCCCCAGAACAAGATAGCGGCGGCCTTTGGGTCCTATGGATGGAGCGGTGAAGCTGTTAAAATATTAAACAAAGATTTTGAAGAGATGAAACTTAACATTATTGATCCGGGTGTTAAAGTTCAATATGTCCCGGATGAGGCAGATTTGGAACGCTGTTTTGAGTTAGGGGTAAAACTGGCAAAAGCACTCAAAGAGAAATTATCTTAACGATATAATAAATTCGGAGGGAAGAATGGCGAACGAGTTCAATGCAAATGACATTCTGGAAATAGCAAAACAGATTGAAATAAACGGTGCAAAATTCTACAGAGAAGCTGCCAACCGTGTGGATGATAAGAATCACAAACAATTTCTTATGGGCCTTGCCGAAATGGAAGACACCCATGAGCTAACCTTTGCCGCCATGCAAAAAGATCTTGAGGGTTCAGAGATTTCAACCATGACATATGATCCGGAAAATGAGAGTGCACTCTACCTGAAAGCCCTTGCCGACACCCGGGTCTTTTTTGAAAAAGCCCAGCCGGAAACCACCATGAAAGGGATACTGACCTCTGCCATCACAGCAGAAAAAGATTCCATTGCCTTTTATCTTGGCATGAAAGAGCTGATTTCTGAAAAAATGGGCAAACCGAAAATTGATGAAATTATCAAAGAAGAAATGCGTCATATCCAGATGCTTGCCGGAAGCCTGATGGAATTTAAATAGGCAAAGGTTCTAAATTACAAAAACAAACCGCCTGGTTTTCCAAAGAAGACCAGGCGGTTTGTTTAATTCACTGAAATGACTTTATAACAAATCAAGACTTCCAGAGACCGTGCAGATTACAATAGGCCAATGCAACCACCTTATCTGAATCAGTTTTAAATGTGGCTTCCGGGGTGCTTGTGGGGGTCAGCATCATACGCTGTACATAATTGCCGTCACAACTGACAAGCTCAATCCATTCGATCCAATGATCCGCCGTCATGGGGTGGGCCACACTGCCAACGTTTACCTGATAACCGCCATCCACTTTTACAATCACCGGGATATGCTTTTCCACCGCCGCATCCACCGTATTTTCCACCAACCGATCCATGGCCTGTCCACAACACATTACCGGTGGGGTTTCTCCATGGAGAACCTGTACAATATTGCCACATTTCTCACATTTATAAATACCCAGTTTTTCTGCCATTTAATTCACTCCTTTTTTATATAGGGTTATTAAAGAATAAGTCATATTCCCACGATTTGGGAACGCCATTGATTATAGATAAAGAAAAAAACAGAGCTATTATTTTTATATGTTATTTATATCACAAATACCATGGCTATCTGGTTGATTTGCCAATAAAATTTTTGCCATCCATTGATTTTTCAACTTTTTTTCATCCCGGGTCACCTCTTTGAAAAGAGAGGCCATTTGAAAGTAGATCTCATTTTTTGATTTCAGGGCCCCATAGAAATTTGTGGCCGATACACGGGGCGTCTCTTCCATGACACTAGGACTTTTTTTTCTTTTTTTGTTTGATTCAGACATTGTTTCCCTCCTGAAATTTCGATGAGACTGTCTTTAAGTTGTCTCTATGCACAAGCCGTTATGTACAAGCCGTTATGTACAAGCCGTTATGTGCAAGTCGTTATGCATATAGAAGAGCAAACATCGTACCAGATACGAACAATTCGCTATTAATTTTAAAAATGACGATCATAAACATGGTTCACAGACATTTGGGGATATGGGTAACAAACAAAGGGCTCCGTCGGACACAGACCTGTCTCAAAAAAAACGTCTCAAAAACACAGCCCTCCAACACACATATGTCCCAGGTACAACTTTTATATGAATATCGCAATAGAAATTTGAAACGAACAACCAATATCTCACTCTTATCAGAACCCTGGCAAAAAAATCAAGGAATAATTACCCGCAGTCTTAAAAAACTGTTATTTTTAACAACCCTCAGGTTTTTCGATTTAAATAGGATGGGAACAGATCACTCCGGGTATAGGAGTTCTAAGCAGTTGATCAGCATTGATAAATGATTTTTTTCAGCCTCGGCAAGGGTTAAAAACATATTTTTAAGCTCCGCGTCTTTTAATTTTTCACCTAATTTTTCACTCATGACCTTATACAGGTCATAGGCGCAAAACTCCAACTCAATTGCAAATTCAATGATGTCGACTCTATTTTCAGGAGACACGGCTTCCAAAAATTTCTCAATTTCGCCGATGGGTTTCCCGCCCTCAAGGATATCGCCCAGACAAATGTCAAAAATCCGTTCAAAAGAGAGACCACTTGGTTCCAGTGCATCCAGTACCTTGAATATAATCTTTGCATGGCCCACCTCGGCCTGGGACATACTTACCATGGTCTCGTACAAAGGGGTGCCTTTAAATATCTGTTTGGCACGGTCATAGAAAAGAAACGCCCCTTTTTCAAAATTGATGGCTCTTTCTAAGATCTCCACCAACCTCATGCCGGAAGGAAAATGATCCACCCTTGGGATATCCAAAAGAATTTCCCCGGTATAGGCATTCACCCCCCCTCGTAAATGAAAAATATTTTCTTTTTCCAATCCTGAATCTGCGGCTATTACGGCTGCCACCTTTGATCGGCAGCCATTACGGCAATAAAAAATCACCTTGCGTTTCTCATCAAAAACAAAGGGATCAAACTCAACCTCACCAAGGGGGATATTGACAGCCCCGGGAATATGGTCCAAACGGTATTCGGAAGCCTGGCGGACATCCACGATTAAAAACGCATTTTCCTTGCTGCCCGCCATCAATTGTTTCAATTGCTCAGCTGTTAATTCCCGCATTATTGTGTTCTCCCCCTTTTGTTTACCTATATCTCCCAGATACTGCGCAACTCTTCCATATGACGAACAAGAACCCCCATATACACCGCCTCCAATTCCAGCATTTCCCCATCTTTTTTTCGAAGCCATTCTGAAAGCCAGGCAAACCGCAGGGCCAGAATATATTCGGGGAAATACTGCCAGCCTGTGGGACTTATAATCCCGGCGGCCTTGAGCTGACGCAAAAAGGTGGTAACCATGGGCATGCCAAGTCCTTCAGGATTTTCGATCCCTGCGCATCCCACCAGGTTGGCCGCATCATAACAATCGGGTTTCAGGCCGGTGAATTCCCAGTCAATGACAGCCCGTATGCGGTTCTGGTCCCAAAGCACATTCAGAGGATGAAAATCCCCGTGACAAAAAGTCTGGACCAGTTGATCATGGGCCCCCATGAAATCTTGCTCAAGAAATTCCAAAAACGGGGCATACCGATCATACATTTTAGGGTCATGACAGGACATATCTGAGAACAATTTTATGATATAGGTTTTTATGGAGAAACCCGGAAAGGCAATTTGTGTCGGAAGGCTCTTGGAAGCCCCTGCCATCTGGATCAAAAACATCCCCATATTCTTGCCTATCTCAGCCGAAGCAAGCCAGTCAGGACGGGCCACCCCAGTGCTATCCAAAAAGGGGGATATTTGAAAACACCCTCCCTTGAAAAAGGGCAAAAACTCGCCTTTTAATGTTCGTTGCCCCCCCAATGCCGTTGAAAGGCCCTGGCAATTCAAATGGTCAATGGTGCGGGCGACCCTCTCCCGGACAGCAAACTTTTCCCGATCAAATTTTTCCATGAGAAAAAGCTGGCCGGTAATTGTTTCAATAACGACCCGGGACAAGGATCTCTCCGGGCTCCCCTGTATATCAAATTCCCGGCGGACTCGTCTAAATTCAATCCCCCAAAGGCTATTCACCCATTCAAGAAAAATAGGATCTTTTATTTCAAATAATTGATTCAATGGCTTCTTCTATCTGCTCTTTTGGCAATGCTCCCACCAGGATTTGTGTAATTCGGGTAATGGGCACCCGATTTTTGGCCCGGTAGGATGGGCAGGCAATCATAATGGTAATCAGACATCGGTTCCCCCTTTAAATCATGGCGGCTATGCTCTTCCCATATTCCTGGGATGCTTTCATCCCTCCTTCTACCCAGCTGGCTTTGAGCATCAAAGGGCCTGCCAAAGCCATGTTCATTCCGTAAATGTTGGCCATGGTATCAAAAATCCGTCCCGGTGCTTCTCCGCTCCAGCCATAGGCACCAAATGCCCCGCCGGGTTTTCCTTTCAATTCAGCTCTTTCCGCAATGAACAGCAGTTGCTTCATGGAGGTAATCATCTCCCCATGATAGGTGGCCGATCCAAAAACATACCCGTCATACCCCTTTAAATCTTCTTCGTTTTTGATCTCGCTTATTTTTTTGATCTCAGCTTCGTGACCCGCCATTCGAACCCCTTCACCGATAAGGTTGGCAATCCCCTTTGTTTCATCGGACCTTGTTGCAAAAACGACTAAAATTTTCCCCATGATTTCTCCTTTAATTAAGGTGCTGAG
>JAFLJU010000628.1 GCA_022712835.1 Desulfobacteraceae bacterium | reverse complement strand
ACCATTGATTCCGGGAATACCAGCTGGATGCTTATTTCCACCGCCCTTGTTTTATTGATGATGCCGGGCCTTGCCATGTTTTACGGCGGCCTTGTTCGAGCTAAAAATGTTTTGGGCACCATGATGCACACCTTTGTTGCCATGGCCGTCATCGGGGTGTTATGGATCATTTGTGGATATTCATTAACCTTTGGGAAAAGTATCCTGGGCGGATTCGTCGGGTGGAATCCGGATTATTTTTTTTTAAGAGGTATTGATGAAACCATCACAAATGGCATCCCTGAATATATTATTGCCATGTTCCAGGGTAAATTTGCCATCATCGCCCCTGCCTTGATCAGTGGTGCCCTGGCGGAAAGGGTTTACCTAAGAGGGTATATTCTGTTTATTTCACTTTGGTTTCTTGTTGTCTACAGTCCGTTATGCCATTGGATCTGGGCGCCTGACGGATGGCTTTTCAACGCCGGGGCAGCCGGAGTTATCGACCTTGCAGGCGGTCTTGTGATTCACGTCTCTGCTGGCATAAGCGCCCTGGTTGTTGCCATTTATCTTGGTCCGAGAATCGGACATCCTAAAATCGGTATCCGGCCGAACAATCTGGTCATGACCTTGATGGGCGCAGGCCTTCTATGGGTGGGATGGTTTGGGTTTAATGCAGGCTCCACCCTCCAGAGCGGGTTAGATTCCGCAAGGGCGTTGGCCATGACCCAGATTTCCGCTTCCACAGGTGCGCTGGTCTGGTTGGCCATTGAAGGATTCCTATACAAAAAGGCATCCGCCCTTGGCTTTGCTTCCGGTACCCTGGCCGGTCTTGTGGTCATCACACCGGCAGCTGCCGTGGTTCAGCCCGTCGGTGCCATGGTGCTGGGATCCGCCTCGGCCTTGGTCTGCTTTTATGCCTTGCAGCTAAAAATCAAGCTGGGATATGACGATACCCTTGACTGTTTTGGTATTCATGGTGTCGGTAGTGGGTTGGGGGTCATTCTGTTATGCTTTTTTATCCGGGATTCATGGCTGGCATCTGCTTCAGAAGCAGCCGGGAGAACCTGGACCATATTTGATCAGCTTCTGATTCAACTCAAAGGAATGGGGGTAACCATTCTTCTGGCGGGGATTGGCACTTTTATCATCTGTTTTATTGTTGACAAGACCGTTGGTTTCCGGCTTGACCCGGAAGAAGAGTTCATTGGAATGGATCAGACCCTGCATGGTGAAAGAGGATATGATTTCTCCTAAAAGCATTTTTTGATCAACTCTTTTGGTCAACTTCTTTGACCTGTCCCGGATCATTCCGGGGCAGGTCTTAAAAGACCCTGGACACAGGATTTTATAATTGTCCAGGGTCACCCACCCGTTCTTTTTATCCGATTCGTTTATCCGATTCGTTTGTCTGGGAACAGGGCCATGATATCCGTTTCCGTGGCCTTGCAGATGCCCCGTTCGGTGATAAATCCTGTCACCAGCCGGGAAGGCGTCACATCAAAGGCATGGTTGGCCGCTTTGCTTGTTTCCGGCGGCACCAGCACAGATTGGATTTTGCCGTTTAAAAGGCCCTGGACATACCGGATTTCATCCGGGTCCCGTTCTTCAATGGGGATGTCTTTTACCCCGTCTGTGATGCTCCAGTCAAAGGTGGAGGAGGGAAGGGCCACATAAAAAGGAATGTCATTATCCCTGGCGGCCAGGGCCTTTAAATAGGTCCCAATTTTATTGGCCACGTCCCCTGCCCGGGTGGTCCGGTCGGTTCCCACAATGACCAGGTCCACCATCTTGTGCTGCATGAGATGGCCCCCGGCATTGTCTGTTATCACGGTGTGGTTGATCCCGTGTTTACCCAGTTCCCATGCCGTGAGGCGAGCACCCTGGTTCAAGGGTCTTGTTTCATCCACCCAGACATGGAGGTCAATGCCATTGTCAAAGGCGGTGTAGATGGGAGCTGTGGCCGTGCCATACTCCACACAGGCAAGCCATCCTGCATTGCAGTGGGTGAGAATGTTGACCGGTTCTCCGTTTTTTTGTTTGCTGATCTCTTGAATGATGGAGAGACCATATTCGCCAATCTTCTGGCAGTTAACGGCTTCTTCCTCCACCACTCCCAGGGCTTCGGTTAAAGCGGCTTTTACCCGGGCTTCGTAGGAAATTTCTTTTAAGACCACATCCCGGACCCGGTCCACTCCCCAGAACAGGTTCATGGCAGTGGGTCTGGCATCCTTGAGTCGGGTGCATTCTGCCTCAAGATAAGTATTGTCCGTCCCCTTGTTGCTTGCCTGGACCAGGCTGACATATACCCCAAGGGCACCGGTGGCACCGATGAGAGGGGCTCCTCTGACGTACATATCCTTGATGGCACGGATAACATCATCCACCGTGTTTAAATCTTCGATGACCAGTTCATGGGGAAGAAGCCGTTGGTCAATGATTTGAACGGTTTTGGATCCTGTATCAAACCAGATGGGTCTCATCTCTCGTCCATCCACTCGCATATTGTTTTTCTCCAGTATGTAAATATTATTTAAAATTTTGGTTAGATCTAAAAATTTTTTATGAAATTATCCGCTTCCCTGATGGAAAGGTTCATGTCCTCAATCAGGGCTGAGACCTCCTGTTCAATGGATAGAATCTCGCCGCCCAGGGAACCTACGGCTTTTGCGTTGAGGTTATGTTTCAGGTAGAGGGTATAATCCTTGAGCTTTGTTAAGACCGGGTACATGCCCCGGGTGGACTTGTTCATGGTACGTTCCAGTTGTTTATATCGTGTTTTTGCATCGGACAGGGATTTTTTGCTGGAGACTTTGAGTCGGGTGTCATTGATCTGTTTGATTTCACCTTCCCATTCGCTAAACAGATCCGATGCCACCTGTTCCACTGTATTGATCCTTTTTTCAATCTGGGCTGCCCTGGCATCACAGTCTTCGTAGCTGTCCTTGAGGTTTTTGTAAAATGTTTCCAAATCGCCGCCGTCAAAGGCGTAGAGTTCTTTGATCCGGGTGAGGGCATCCTTGAATTCTTCCTGGGCCTTGGTCTGACTTTCTTTCACATCGCCCACATCGTCCACAAGAATATGTCGTTTTTCCTTGCCTATTTTTTCCATAGCAGAATAATAGGCCGTGCTGCACCCGGAAAAAAATAGGAATCCGCAGATGATTATCAATGCGCTTGCTGTTGGGTTAAGGCTGTTTTTTTTCATTCAATAGTGCTCCCTATACCAATGAGGTTGGCTTGATTTTAAGTATTAAACATTCCTTATACCAGATCGCCTGGATTTATTTAATCATTTTTTTGATCATCACTCCGGGCTGCCATTGGTGGGGGGGACCTCTTTGTCATAAATATTTTTAAAGCCAGACGAATTGACATTTTCCGTTTCCTTTGAGATGCTTGAAACGTATCCTATCCCAATGGGATTCTATCTTTAGGACAAAACCCTTGGAAATATAAGTTTCAAACATATTAAAAAAGCAAACCAGACAGGAAGGAACAATACAATGATACAGACAAATGAAAAACCCGTATCCTTTTTCAGGATATCAAAATTTATCAGACAAGAGACCCTGGGGGGAATCCTTTTGATTCTTGCCACTGCGGTTGCGGTTATCTGGGCAAATTCTTCGTTTTATAACGGGTATCACTACCTGACCCATGAGATTCGGGTCGGTACCAGTTTTGGCGCTTTTCATTTTTCCCTCCACCACTGGGTCAATGACGGGCTCATGGCGCTTTTCTTTTTTACCATCGGTCTGGAGATTAAACGGGAGGTTATGGGAGGCGAACTCTCCTCAATGAAAAAAGCCGCCCTTCCGGTGATGGCGGCCATTGGCGGAATGGTGGTGCCAGCAGGGATCTTTTTATTGTTCACTTGGAATAATCCGGATCATTCATTGGGATGGGGAATTCCCATGGCAACGGATATTGCCTTTGCCCTGGGGATTGTTGCCCTGCTGGGCAGCCGGGTGAACATCAATTTGAAAATATTTTTAACGGCCCTGGCCATTGCCGATGATCTGGGAGCGATTCTGGTGATTGCTATTTTTTATACCGACACCATTAATTATTATCAGCTGGGTATTGCGCTGATTGCCATTATTATTTTGATATCCGGGAATAGAATGGGAATCCGGTCCACTCTTTTTTACGGGCTTATCGGACTTGTCGGTGTCTGGCTTGCCTTCTTTTTTTCCGGGGTTCATGCCACCATTGCCGGTGTTCTCATTGCCTTTACCATCCCTGCCAAAGCCAAAATTAATGAAACCCAATACATTGAGAACCTTTGCACATTGCTGGGAAAATTTGAGGGTGAAAAAAGAAGCGATTCAAAGTTGTTGACCCAGCAGCAGGCACATTTGATCGGGAAGATTGAGTCCCTGGGCGAGGATGCCCACACCCCCCTCCAGCGGCTGGAGCATCTGCTTCATCCCCTGTCGGCCTATCTGATTATACCTGTGTTTGCCCTGTTCAATGCAGGGGTTCGCGTGGAAGGCAATATCATGGACATGGTATTACACCCGGTTTCCTTAGGGATCATTGCAGGGCTCGTGCTGGGCAAATTTATCGGAGTTTCGATTTTCAGCCATTTGGTGATTAAACTGAAGCTGGCAGAACTTCCCCAGGGAGTAGGTTTTCGCGATATCTATGGGGCGGCTTTGTTGGCGGGGATTGGATTTACCATGTCCATTTTTATTTCCGACCTTGCATTTTCAGATCCCCAATTGATTCAGGTGGCTAAGGTCGGGATTTTTACGGCATCCATACTCGCTGCTGTTCTCGGTGTTTTTATGCTTTTAAGCGGGAAGGAAAAGGATACGCAATCGCTTTAAAAAAACAGGAAACAGCCGGGCTCTCAGTGGAACCGGCTGTTTCCCGTCAGTCAAATTTAATTTTCGGAATGACACTCGTTGCAGGCGAGGGGTCCAAAATCCGGCAGCAGATTTTCATCCGTGATTCCGGATTTTTCAAGACGGTCTCTTTGTTTGACAAGGTCGCGATGGCATTGGATACAGGCCTTATGGTAGGCTGCCAGAAAGTATAAACTGTTTTCCGGGGCATTGATATTTTTGGTACTTTCATCTGCCTCCAATTGATCGTGGCAGTCGGATACGGAACAGCTTTGAACAGGGCTCTCTCCATCCCATTCATGATGGCAGGTCTGGCAGGAATAGTCGAAATGTCCGCCATGGGGAAATTCAACCGGTGGCCTTTTGGACTCGGCGCCTTCCGGGGGGGCGATGGTCAATGTGCCAAGGGGGATCTCAAGGGATTCAAGGGATTTTTTTACGGCCACGTGTTTTGCCGGGTGGCATTCCTCACAGGTGACAGGGCCTGTGGCCTTTTGTTCCTTTAATTGGATGCGATGACATTCCCGGCAGACGTTGTGATAGGCACCGGTTAGGGATTTTATCCGTTTTTGGTCCAGGGGGGTTGTGCCCGGAGGCGAGGCCCATAATTTTTCATGGCAACCAGAGGATGCACATCCTTCCACCGGGCTTACCTGATCCCATTCGTGGTGGCAGCTTTTGCAGGAAAACTCAAAGTGGAGTGAGTGGGGAAAGGCAACCGGCGACATCGTTGTTTGTGAATGGGAGGGCGCGGTGAGAACCATGTCTCCTGTCGGCACATGAAGCATGTCTGGATTTAGCTTTGCAAAAATCAGGGAGTTGCCGGTCATGAAAAGGATTGAAAGGGAAAATGCAAAAATCAAGTATCGCCTCATCTTATTTCTCCTGTGTAACGGATTGAACATTCATTCATGCCCAGATTTATGGAAATAAAAAATTATACTTTCAGAGATCTATAATAGGTGTTTTCAACAAAATCAATAAGGAATATTTTATTTTTTTAAAAAGTTATGGGCATTCATGGGTTGTCGGTGTCTTTATCCGAGGACCGAACCATTGTTTTTGCTTATATTTGTGGTAATATGGATATATATTTTGGTGATTCTTTTTTAAGAAAAGGAGGAAACCCATGGCAGTTACATCTTTAGTGGATGGAAGAGAAAAATTTGAGATCCAGGCCTATGAGAAACCCAAACACATGGACCGGAACACCCATATTCCTTTTTCAGGTTCCCCCAAAAAACACCCGCTTGAAAAGGATAAAATTATTTTAATTGCAGATCCCTTTACAACCAATACCTTTTATTACGAGTTCAGAATTGAAGACATTGGATTTGCCGAGGAACTGGCCAGTATGACCAACCTGGAAGGGGATGCCATTGCCATGGCACGGATCTGGGTTAAAAAGCGATCGGTGGCGGTTCGGTGCACCCCGTTTATCGTGGATACCATTCTTTCCTATAAAAGGCTGTGAATAAAATCTCCCGTGGCGGTGGCCCCTTTTTCCTCCACCACCCGGATGGTCTGGGAACCGATGACGGCAATGTTGGCCTTGCCCCTTAGAAAATCGATGTCGGCCTTGTCTTTGACGCCGAATCCCACGGCCAGGGGCAGGTTTGTGGCCTTTCTGCACTTTTTAAGATAATCGGCGATGTCGGTTGAAAAAGAGGTGTTTTTTCCCGTCACCCCTTTTCTGGCCAGGCAATAGATAAATCCTTTGGCAAAGGTTGCAATATATCCCATCCTTTTTTCGGAAGTTTCCGGGGAAAAAATATAGATGGGGGCCAGGTTGTTCTTGGCCATGGCTGCCATGTAATCTTGTCCCTCTTCCGGCGGCAGGTCCGGCACAATGGCTCCCTTTAAATTGAGGGTGGCCATCTGGTCTGAAAAGGGTTCCATGCCGTATTTGTAGAGAATATTGGCATAGCTCATGAACAAAAAGGGGATGGAAAAGTCCTGGGCCACACGCTTTGCAAAGTCAAAACAGCGTTGCACCGTGGAGCCTCCTTCAATGGCGAGTTGATTGGCACGAAGGATCACCGGCCCGTCGGCCATGGGCTCGGAAAAAGGGATCTGGAGTTCCATCAGGTCCACGCCGGCTTCCACCATCTGTCGGACAATCTCGTAGGAGGTGTCAAAATCGGGATACCCCATGACAATATGGGTCATCAACAAAATTTCTTTGGTTTGCAGCTGTTGGTTGATATAGGATTCAAGCATGGTATTGTTCTGCCTTTGTGATTATGAATTCTTTCCATTTGGGATCATCAAATGCATCGGCCACCGTAAAAATGTCTTTGTCCCCCCGGCCGGACTGGTTGATGATAATGATGTCCTCTTTTGCCATTTGCGGCGCCTCCTTAAAGGCGTGGGCAAAGGCATGGGAAGATTCCAGGGCCGGAATGATCCCTTCTTTTCGCATGGTGAGCCTCAGGGCGGCAATGACCTCGTCATCGGTGGCTGACTCAAACCGGGCCAACCCTTTGTCATGCATGTCGGCGAGGATGGGGGAGACTCCCACGTAATCCAGTCCTGCGGAAATGGAATGGGTTTCTTTCATCTGGCCGTCATTATCCTGGAGAAAATAGGTTTTATACCCCTGGGCAATGCCGGGGCTGGCATCATCGGCCTTGAGGCGGGAGGCATGGAAACCGCTGGAAAGTCCCTTGCCTCCGGCTTCCACTCCCACCAATTCCACCGGATCGTTTAAAAACCCGGAAAAAAGCCCCATGGCATTGGAGCCGCCGCCCACACAGGCATAGACTCGTTTGGGCAGTCGTCCTTCAATCTCTATAATTTGTTTTCTGGCCTCTAACCCGATGATGGATTGGAAATAGGTGACCATTTCCGGAAAGGGATGAGGCCCGCAGGCGGTTCCCAGTACATAGTGGGTGGTGTCCATGTGGGTGACCCAGTCCCTGAAGGCTTCGTTAATAGCATCCTTGAGTATTCGGGTCCCGTCGGTCACCGGCACCACGGTGGCACCCAATTGTTCCATCCAGAAAACATTGGGCCGCTGGCGGATCACATCCACCTCTCCCATGTAAATAGTGCAATCAAATCCGAACTTGGCCGCCATGGTGGCACAGGCCACGCCGTGCTGGCCGGCCCCGGTTTCGGCAATGACCCGGGTTTTGCCCATACGCTTTACCAAAAGTCCCTGGCCCATGACGTTGTTGGCCTTGTGGGCGCCGGTGTGGTTCAGGTCTTCGCGTTTGATGTAGATCTTTGCCCCTCCGAAATGGTTTGTGAGATTCTGGGCAAAGGTCAGGGGGGTGGGCCTACAGGAATAGGTTGACATCAACTCAACATAAGTCTTCCAGAAGTTTGGGTCCTGTTTTATTTCTTCGAACTTATCTTCTAGTTCATCAAAGGTGGCCACCAGGATTTCGGGCAGGAAGGCCCCGCCAAAGTCGCCGTAATATCCTCTATTTTTCATGGGTTCATACTCCTCATGGGATGTAAAAAAAGGGTAAAGGGTTCAGGCTATCCCCTATATGGTCTGGTGGATGGTCTGGGAAAATTCAAACACATCGGTCCGGCAATAAAGAATGGAAAAAATGCCATTGGGTGCCTGGGGAAAATTTAAGGTTCTTCTCACCGTAAGAACCGGCTCTGATGGTGAAAGTTTCAGCCACTTTGACCGTTCAGAATCCAGGGCTTCTACCCTGAACTGCTGGGTTGCGTTTTCCGGGGTAAGGAAATAGTGATCTGATACCACCTGGGCCAGGGATTTATTCGCAAGATCAATTCGATCGATTCCCATAAAAAGTTCCGGGTCCAGGTAGATATCTTCCAGCAGCACCGGATTTTCCTGGGTCAGGGTCAGACGGGACAGGAAAAAGGCGGTTCTGTCGTTAAAGGGATTTTCCGGGTCCTGGGTCGTTTTCTTTGGGGCCATGGGGGTAATGATCTTTGTCTCAATGGGAATTCCCTTGGTTAAAAACGCCTGGGAAGTGCTGGCCAGGGAAAACAGGTCCACCCGGGGGGCGGGGTGTTTTACAAAGGTGCCGGACCCTCTTTTGCGCTGGATCAGTCCTTTTTGTACCAGGGTGTCCATGGCCTGGCGGACCGTGGGGCGGCCTATGCTGAAAAGCTTGGCAAATTCGGTTTCAGAAGGGATCATCTGGCCGGGGGTGTATTTTCCGGAACGGATCCGATCCAACAGAATGTCTGCCAGCTGGTGGTACAAGGGAATGGGGGAGTTTGGATTGAGCATCATTGCCTTTTTCCTGGGTTGTTTGTCTGCATTGTAACCATTGTCATTTTATGGGAAGATACGGCAAGATTGTCAAGTTGTCAAGACATTCTGACAAATTCATTTGATAGGTTCGGATATTGTTCATGGACAACAATGGCTTTTTTTTGATAATTCAATGGGAAATGAACCGGTCTGAGAATTTTAATAAAATATAGGGAAACCATGGAATGAAGAACAAATTTGTCTGTATCACCTTGGGAGTCTATTCCATTAAATTTATTTTCCCCCCTTTAAAAGGAGTCTAACATGAAAATCCAACAGATCAGAAACGCAACCTTGAAAATATCCTATGCCGGTAAAATTATTTTAACCGATCCGGTTCTTCTTCCAAAACATGGGATAGAATCCTTTGCCGGTAAACAGAGAAATCCTGTGGTGGAACTGCCCATGCCGGCCCATGAGGTTATTAGCGGGATTGACATGGTGCTGGTGTCCCATCTTCACCAGGACCATTTTGATGCCGGGGTAAAAAAAATGTTGCCGAAAAATATTTCTTTGTTTTGCCGGCCCGGTCATGAAGATGCCATCCGGGAGTCCGGGTTTTCCAGTGTAACCCCCATTGACGGTTCTGTCGAATGGGAGGGCATAACGATCACACGCACTCCGGGGCGCCATGCCAGCAATCAAAAATGGGAGGAAATTTTAGGAAAGGTGTCTGGATTTGTGCTGAAAGCTGCCAATGAACCCCTGGTCTATTGGGCCGGGGACACGGTGTTAAATGATGAAATCAAAACCCTGATAAAAAATCTGAAACCCGATGTTATTTTGACCCATTCCTGTGGGGCTGTTCTGGATGACAGCGGGCCCATTGTCATGGATGCCAAGATGACCATTGAGGTGTGCCGGTTGGCACCCCAGGCCATTGTCATTGCCACCCACATGGAAGCTCTGGACCATGCAACGGTGAACCGGAAGGAGTTGCGGGAGATGGCAGAAAAAATGGGAATAAGTGCAGGTAATCTTCTGATTCCAGAGGATGGGGAAACATTAACATTTTAGCCGGACAGGACGGGTGTTCTGACCGGTATCAGACAGACAAGGAGTGAATATCCATGAAATTTGTTCATACCAATATTGCGGCAAAGAACTGGAAAACCCTGGC
>JAFLJU010000559.1 GCA_022712835.1 Desulfobacteraceae bacterium | reverse complement strand
GCCCTCTTCGGATCATGTGTTGCCGGGAGTGACCCTTGATGCGGTTATAGCGGGACTTATCCGGCTGGATTTTGCCGTTTCTTTCCAAAAAATGACCGCCAGGGAACTTACTTCCTGTTCCAATGTTTTTGTGACAAATTCCCTGATGGGGGCGGTGAAAGTGCTGCACATTGACGGGGAAAAAATCGAACATGACAACGGGATGTGTGATAAGATCAACTCGATTTTGGTAAAGGACCCGGTTTTGGCGAAGGACCCGGTTTTGGCAAAGGAATAGATATCTTTGCTTGTATTTGCGTTCAAGAAAATATAGTTTGGGAAAAAGTTTTTTATACAATCTAAAAAAATAGAAAGTGTAAGGTATTATGAGAAAATTATTGATGATTCCAACGGTTTTTTTAGCAGTGGTCCTGTTTGGTCTGCCCTGTGGTGCCACTCCCAAGGCTGTGCCTGTCGAAGCTGTCTTTGAATTTTCCTCCCTGCCCGAAGGGGAGAAAATCACCCATGAATTTATTGTCCGCAACCTAGGGGACACGGATTTGAATATTACCAATGTGCTGCCTCCCTGAGGGTGTGATAGTCATTCTTATGACAAAAAAATTCCCCCGGGAGGGGAAGGCAAAATAGTAATCGGTATTAAAACCTCTGGCTATGGGGGTAGAACCCTAACCAAAAAAATTCTGGTCAAAACAGATGACCCGAATAACAAAAAATTTCATCTGGTGGTGACCGGGAAAGTGGAAAATGTGGTGAATATCACCCCGGCAACGGTCAGTTTGAGCGGGGCTCCGGGGGAAACGCTTGAAGCCATGGTCAACATTACCCCAATGGACAAATACAAGTTTTCAATTTTGGGGTTGGAACAAAAATTTAACACCCGGATCAAGGCCCAATTGATAGCGCCTGCCAAGGGAAGTGTCGTCTGGCAGGTGAAAATAACCAGCACCTCCCCCAAGGCGGATGATCTGTATGATATCATCACCCTTAAAACTGACAGTAAATACAAACCAACGATTAAAATAAGGGTTTACGCCATTTATCTCAAGGATGAAACCACCTCTTAGATCTTTTGGATTTAATGGTATAAATTATGGATATTTCAAAAATTAAAGCAGTGGTATTTGACTGCGATGGGGTGTTGTTTGATACAGCCCTTGCCAATCGAAAATTTTATGATGAAGTGCTTGGGACATTTGATAAACCCAAATTAACCGACATTCAATTTGTGAATGTTCACATGATGACGGTTACCGAAGCGATTTCATATCTGTTTCCTGAAAGAGAGGAGGTTGAATCGGTTTTTTCCTGCCTCAAGCAGATCGGATATGCCAAGTTTGTCCCCTATATGAAAATGGAGGAGGGTCTTACCCGGCTTTTGAAACGCTTGAAAAGCAAAGGGTTTATACGGGCAATCGCCACCAATAGAACCAATACAATGGAACAGGTTCTGATAGACAATGATCTTGATGCAAGTTTTGAAATGGTGGTCACCGCAGCAGACGTTAAAAATCCAAAACCTGACCCCGAGCAATTGTTGAAAATCATGGCGGCCTTTCACCTGGACCCTGGGGAAGTGATGTTCATCGGGGACTCTGAATATGACCAGCGGGCAGCCAGGAGTGCTGGAACATGGTTTGTTGCGTTTAAACAGCCGGAACTTGCCGCCGATGTTAACGTGGATGCCATGGCGGATATACTGAGGATTTTACAGATAAATGAATAAAATTCTTGACAAATTCGCGAATCACCATTAAATCTTACGAGATTTGTAATTGGAATTTTAGGCAAATGTTGGGTAAACATTTGTCAGTTTATAGTTGAAGTTAATTTAATAAAGGAGATTGATTGATATGTCTAAATTAGTTGCACCTCATGGTGGAAAAGGACTTGTAATTTGTAAGCTCGAAGGCGCTGCACTGGAAGCGGAACTCAAAAAAGCAGCTGGTCTGAAAAAAATTGAGATTTCTTCCCAGGTAAAAGGCGATCTGATCATGCTGGGAATCGGTGGATTCTCTCCCCTGAACGGTTTCATGACAAAAGCTGACTGGAAAGGCGTTTGCGCTGACTTCCTGTTGGCTGACGGCACATTCTGGCCTGTACCTGTAATGCTGGATGCTGCCAAAGAAGATGCTGCAGAAGTTAATGTGGGTGATGAAATTACCCTTGAAAGAAATGGTGAAATTTTTGCCACCATGAAAGTCGAAGACAAATTCGAAATATCTGAAGATGATAAAAAATGGGAATGTGAAAAAGTATACAAAGGTCAGGGCGAAGAGTCTGCCGACGATGTATTCTGGAAAACTGCCATGGAAGATCATCCAGGTGTTCAGGCTGTTATGGCCAGAAAAGAATTCTGCTTTTCAGGTCCTGTAAAAGTTCTTTCCGAAGGTGAGTTTCCTGAAAAATTCAAAGGCGTATACCTGACTCCCACAGAGACTCGTGCCATCTTTGATGAAAAAGGCTGGGCCAATGTTGCTTCCATGCAGCTGAGAAACCCCATGCATAGATCCCATGAGCATCTTTGCAAGATTGCCCTTGACGTATGTGATGGTGTTTTGATCCATTCACTCATCGGTAACCTGAAAGCTGGCGATATTCCTGCAGATGTTCGGATTGAATGTATCGATAAACTGATCCAGGATTATTTTGTTCCCGAGCATGTTGTGAATGGTGGATATCCCCTTGACATGAGATATGCCGGTCCCCGTGAAGGTCTGCTCCATGCAACCTTCCGTCAGAACTACGGTGTAAACAGAATGATCATCGGTCGTGACCATGCTGGTGTTGGTGATTTTTACACATTGTTCGAAGCACAGGAAATCTTTGACATCATTCCTGCA
>JAFLJU010000523.1 GCA_022712835.1 Desulfobacteraceae bacterium | reverse complement strand
GTTGATGCCGTCAAGTTTTGGGAGATTGAGATCCAGAAGGATGACCTGAAACCGGTTTTCACAGGCAAAGTTGAGCCCTGCCAACCCATTTAAGGCATGGTGGCAGATAAACCCGTCCATTTCCAGGTACTCACATATGGTTTCCGCAAGATCATAGTCATCTTCTATAATGAGGATATTCATTTACCAGCCCCCTTGGGAATCGTTACAAAATCACTTGTTCTTCTGTTTCATGATGGAAAAGCATTTATTGAAGGGGCCTGCAAGTTCCCTGAATTTTTTATAGTCATTTTCCCTGAACATAACCTTTTTTTCAGGAAACCTTCCCCTGCATGCATCATCAAGCAATTTATGAAGGATCTCTATCATTCCAGCAGTGGCTCTGCTTCTTTTGAAGCTGAAATATAATGTGCCGATAAATACAACACCTAAAATAATAAAAATCACCATGGGCAGAACATTGCCGTGGCGGGTTGTTACAAAGGCATTGTTCATTCCTATGAGATAATACCAGGAGAAGAATACACCCACCATAAAGGCGGTGAATATATTTGCAATGGCAATGATGCCTGCCTGAATGAATTGATATTTACGGTCAACCAGAAATCGTCTTTTATGTTTTTTCATCACATTCTCCTTAATATGGACTGCATCAGCCGGTTTGTTCAAGGACCGGATATTGAAAGGTCATCAATTGTCCCGGGCCGGCCATCAGGTCCCGTGCTGATCAGTTTGTATTTTCTGCCCTTGGCAGAAAGTTTGTAAATATAGGGATTGCCCCAGTGGTCATCCATGAGGGATTTGACATTATTTTCCTTGAATGATTGGTTCATCCACCTTTCAAATTCATCTTCGCTTGGAAGGTATCTGTCCATTATATAGGTTGCGTCAAGCATGGTAGATAAGGACTTCATATCCCCTGCAGTTACCACCAGCTGGCTCTCTGCAACGGTTTGGGTAAAGATTTCTTCCAACTGCTTTGGAAGATCCGTGTATGCCGCAGAAACAGTGGCTATCATCATCAGCAGTCCAACGGTTATATTATTCATGGGAATTTAAATCCTTTATCATTCAAGCCGGGATTACAATTTTTTGCCTTTTAAACCTCATGATACCCCACCCAATGGGAATGATGCAAAGCACCAGAGCCTGGGCTATCATGGTTTCAACGATGGGAAACACACCAAGCCAGGCAACCATGGGCCACCCGTCAAGCCCTGTTGTATGAATCATGCCGCTTACCTGGAGTTCAAGAATACCCTTACCAGTGAATATAAAGGCCATGGTAAACAAAAGGACTGCCGTACCCTTGAAAAAAATACCGATGGGAAGTGTCAATGATGCAAATTTGACACCCCCATAAACCAGCAAGAGACAAACAACGGCAATGGCCATGCCCACCCACACGGCATTCAGACTTCCCGTGATCCCGCCGATCAGGGCCTGGTAGAATAAAATCGTCTCCGCCCCCTCCCGAAACACGGAAAGAAAGGCGGCAAACCCCAGGGCAAACATGCTTCCTTTTCCAAGAGCGTCATCCATCTGGTCCTGGATAAATGCCTTCCATCGGTCTGCATCACTTTTTGCCGTAAGCCAGAAACTCACATAGAGGAGGACAGCAACGGCAATGAGCATGGTGACGCCCTCGATGGCCTCCCGACCGGCCCCGGATATCTTTAAAAGGGAGTTTAATGCCCATGCCGCACCAGCACTGGCAAAAAGTGCGGCCACAACCCCAAGCCAGATGACCTTGACCTTGTCCGGATATCCCGACCGTCTCAGGTAGGCGATAAGGGCGGCAACCACAAGCATGGCTTCAACTCCTTCTCTGAACAAAATTAAAAAGGACTGTAACACCCGGCCCCAGAATCCCACGGCTTTGCCCCCGGAGGAGTATTCTTCCACGGCAATATCAAGATTTATCTTTAAATTCTGCCAACTTTTTTCAATGACCTGTTTTTCTTCTGCCTTCATACACTGGCTGATGATCAGGCTGAAGGAAGATTCTATCTTGAGCATGAAGGAGGAATCTTTCAGATTCAGGGTGAACTCCATGCCGCTGGATTCAAAAATATCAAAGTAGAGTCTTGAAAATTCGTTGCCTGTCAATACGCCGGATGAAGGGGAGTAGGCCTCCAGGGCCTTGTCCCCCCTTTCAACAATGGCCGCAACCACAGGCCCGTAGTCCTCGGTGAGCCCCTGGGCGGCATGGGCGGTAATTGCCCAGAAAACAAAACCAAATAAAACCAAAATAAATACCTTGAATTTTTTCATATATTGTCCCAAATCATGTCATTGATATGAACCGTGTTACCTGCCGTTTAAAGGACAGAATCGATTCTTTATTTTCATTATTCCTATACCTGATGTCCATATACCGCGATCCAATATCATTTATGGCCTCGTCAATTTCAGGCAGGCTGGCACAGGCCCTTTTCACATAATCGCCGGGGCATTCCCACCCCTCTTTTCCCACCCCTTTTTTGCCAAGATGGTCACAAAATTGTTTCCAGCTTCGGCTGACCGGATCAATTTTCTTTAGTGAAATTCCCCAGGCAACCCCAAGATAGATACAAAGTATCAGGATTACTCCTGAAGCCGCCATGATGAGAAGATCTGCCCAGTTGCTGCTTTCAAGACCGGCACCTTTTAGCATCTCAACCTGCCTGTCAGGGTCAAAATTTATGACCCATTTTTCAAGGCCGCCGAAAAGGGAGGATATATTGAACAAGTCAAAAAAGTTCTCTTTTTCTGCCTTGTTCTTAGCTTTTGGGGCAGGCTTTTGAGATTTTTTTGGCGGTTCTTTAAAATTAAAGGCCCTGGGCTCACCTTTCTGGGTTTTAATTTCAACCGTGCTCCCGGGTTTGACCTCTGTCTTTTTTCTTTTTTCAGGTTTTGCAGGCGGCTTTACAATATCCTTGGGTTCAACGCGGTACCAGCCCTTGCCACCATCCCAGACCTCGACCCAGGCATGGGCATCGGCCCGTTTGACAACGACAAAGTTGGTCAGGGCAATAATGCTGCCCCCCCGGTAGCCGGTGACAAGCCTTGCCGGCACCCCTGCTGCCCGCATGAGCATGACAAAACTGCCGGCAAGGTACTCAGCCCCGCCTTTTTTCTCCTCAAAGAAAAATCGGTCCAGCATGTCCGGTCCCGGCTCAATTACTGCTTCAGGGTCAAACTGAATTTTTGACTGATTTAAATGCAAAAGAGCCCCATGGACAATATCATCGGTGGTGGGGTATTCAGCCGCCAGTTTTTTGCCGAATTCAAAAAGTCTTGGGTTGGTGTTCGCGGGAAAGGCAAGCCCCCGCTTTTTCTGCTCTGGTGTGAGCCTATCCCCTGCCTGGTAGTTCAGGTAGGATACCATGTCAAACTTGGGTTCCCGGTCATTGATCTTTCTGATGCTCAGCAACTGAAACTCCGACGAGATAAAGACTTCCGGGGCCGGGGCCGCAGGAAAATCCAGGCCATAGATCCATCTGCCGCCGTTTGGCATGACCCTCAGGCTATACCGCACCGGATCCTCTTTAAACCGCAGGACCCGGTCCAGCCTTTTTTGGGAGCGGATGGCATTGTCCATCAGTTTTGACCGGTTATCCCAATTGTCCGGCAGTTTCCATTCATTGCCGTCAAACTCCCAGAAAACAGGCCCCCGCCAGTAAAGTCGGCTTTTAAAGGGAACAGATCCCTTGAACTCCGCCACAAGGACATTGTGATTGTTTGCCTCACGGCCGGCCTTACTGATTCCGCCTGGCTGAAGGGTTTTAGCCGCACCAAATTGCCCATCTCCTCTGTCGATCAAAACCTTGACCGGCAGGCCGAAAGCAATGCCCAGATTCAGGATGGGGCCCGGGATTCTGGGGAAGGTCACAAACAACAGCAGCATCAAGGGCAGGGCGAGCAGGAGCAGTTTTCCTGTTTTTTTAACCACAAAAAAGGGTTTGAGGTGATAGGGATCCATGTGGATGGCAATCAAAGACATTACAAGGGAGGCGACCACAATGACCATGTGCACAAGGTTCAACAGGGTGTCATAGTAAAGTGCGCCCACAGCCGATAAAATCACAGAGGCAAAAATGAGCAGAAGATAGTCCCTTCTCTCCCGTGATTCCGACCATTTTAAGAACACAATCACAACAAAAAAGCTTAACACCGCATCCCCGCTGAACCAGCTGTCAAACCCGTGATAAATCAGCCAGGCGGCAAAACCCAGCACAAAAGCTGAGATAATTTTCCCCCTGATGCCGGTTCTCCACCGGCCCGCATAATGAAAACCCGTGCCGAATGCGGCAAATCCCGCCACCCATTGTGGCAGATGTAAAAGCCCTGGCACAGCGGCAAGCACCATTGTCACCAGCACCCAATTGCTGTATCTGTTGAGGATCATGATGGTTTAAGGTCTCCATAAAATGCAAGGGCGGCAAGACATTCCTGTAAGTGGGTCTTTCCGCTGTCAGGTTCTATCCTTGTGCCAGGCAGTTCAAGCCCGAACTCCCTGTTCTCTTCATGGGCCTTGAGCACCCACAGGCAAAGCTGGGAGAGTTTCTCCTCGACTCCGGGCACATCCACATCCGTGTATCTTATCCACATGGCCGTCTCCCCCCTGGCCCCGTCAAACTCTTTGGTGTAAAGGGCATCAAATTTGGCAAAGGCTTTCCAGGATATCCGGCTTAAGGGGTCCCCGGGTGCATACCTTCTCATGTCGGTATAGGTGCCGGACTCCGCCATTAAATGGGCCTGGCTGCCAAGGTTTTTTTCAACATAAGGCTGATCCCCCCAGGGGTTGGGGTAAACCATGCAGGAGGGAAGCGTTGCCGTGTTGATAAAGGCTTTGAATATGCCAAGGGGAAAGGTACTTTCAAGGCGTGCATCTCCCGGGGTCAGCCGCCCCCTGACAGGGGCCGGGACACCAAGGAAAACCTCTTTACCATCCCCCTTTGACAAATGATTTTCCCCTTTTTCCCTGTGGATTGAAGCGGCTGCCTTTATCCCGTGGATATCCCTTTTGGATCTGTTTTCAACATAGATCCGGTACTGGGCATCCTGTCCTGCAAACACAGGCTCGGCATCCCATTCCCCGAAAAAAACAGCTGATACATTCTTACGGGTATCGTACCACCCCACAAGGGCAATGGCTACGAGCAGAAAGGTCATGGCAAAGATCAGGTTGCTGGAAAAATTGATAGAGAGTAAAAAACCGGCAATGACAAGGCCCAAGAAACCATAACCCGAGGGAGTGGGGTAGGTTCCCACTTTCCCTGGAATCCGGCCCCTGCCCCTAAGGCTTATCTTTATATTTAATACATCCTTTAAAATTTTCATTGTGCCTTTTCCATCCTTACTCGATTTTCACCCGTGAGATGATTTCCTCCCCAGTCCGGTTTGCAGGAATTCCCCCCACAACCGGGATAAGCCTGTGGGTAACCACATGGGGCAGCACCCGCTGAATATCTCCGGGAAGCAGTGCATCCCGTCCTTCCACAAGGGCATGGGCCTTGCCCGCAATTAAAAGGCCCAGCCCCGCCCGGGTGGACAGCCCTGTCCTGAACATCTTGGAATTCCGGGTAAACTCCAGGATCCTATGCAGGTACAGAAGAACAGCCTCTGAGGCTGTGACCTGTTCAACAGCGGTTTGAAGGGAAATAAGCGCTTCAGGGGTGATCATGGGTTCCAATCCCTCGAGCATGCGCCGCCTGTCCTCCCCCCTTAACAGCTCAAGCTCTGCATCCTTGTTTGGATACCCCATGGAAATCCGTAAAAGAAACCGGTCCAGCTGGGATTCGGGAAGGGGGAAGGTGCCCACCTGGTCAGAAGGGTTCTGGGTGGCAATGGTAAAAAAGGGAGTCGGCAGATTCTTTGATTTGCCCTCCACACTGACCTGTCTTTCTTCCATGGCCTCTAAAAGAGCGCTCTGGCATTTGGGGGTGGCCCGGTTGATCTCGTCGGCCAGAAGCAGCTGGGTAAACACAGGCCCCTGGATGAAAAAAAACTCCCCCTTGTTCCTGTCATAGACGGAGCTGCCGATGATATCCCCGGGCAGCAGGTCGCTTGTGAACTGGACCCGCTGATACCCAAGGCCCAGTGTTTTGCCAAGGGCATGGGCAAGCACTGTTTTGCCAAGGCCCGGCACATCCTCAATGAGAAGATGTCCCTTGGCCAGAAGACAGGTCATGGCCATTTTAATCTGGTCTTCTTTGCCAAGGACAATGGTATTGAGCCGCTCAAATACAGGGCTAAGGAGTTTTGTCCTGTCTGGTGCAGTTTTGTTTTCTGCCATATTTATTCCTTTTTCAAGTGATTGCTTTTATAAAATTCAATTAAAAATAATAGGTACTACCAAGGTTGAGGGACCAGGATTTCCATTCAACCTCATTAAAATGAACCGTGCCGGATGTTCCGTCTGAAAAATAGGTAATGCCTGTCCCGTCATCCGCCGTGAACTTGCGCCAGGTAAAACCAAGGTCAAAGGACCAGTTCTCAAATGGCTTATAATACTGGTTTACATAGAGGGTAAAACCGTCTCCGTCTGCCTTGTGGCGGAAGGAGACCGGATGGGCAAAATCCTCTCTCAGATTCCAGTCCGCACTGGCCTCATAATCAAGATGGTGATATTGGAATCCTGCAATTAGCCTGTATTTGTCCAAAAAATCCAATCCAAGCTCCATGCCAGCAAAGAGACCTATCCAGTCAGCATCGTATCGGCTGTTAAGCCCTGTAATATCTTCCTGAACAGGAATAGACTGAAGCCCGTTGGTAAATTTGTAATTCTGGGAATTTATTCCCAAACCCACCAATGGTTTCAGAAAAACAGATTGATTTGATGATGAAGAAAACTTGAAAACATACCCAAGATCGGCTGACAAATCATAGGTTGATCCCGTGTCTGTCTTTCCGTATGATCTTGAAAATTCGGTCATTGAGGACCGATCCGGCCCATTACCGATATAATCCGAATCCTGAACAATACCGTCCATGATGAAACCGTATACCATATCCAGGCCAAAAACCAGGCGGCTTACCGGTTCAAAAGTAAGACGGCCTCCGATCTCAAATATCTCCACATTGGACCAGGTCAGTTCGGAAGCTATGAATACCGATTCAGGCGGGTCTGTCGAAGTTGCCAACGGAAAGTAAATATTCCAGAAAAGATCATCCCGTCTGTATCCGGAAAAAAGAGAAAACCTCTTTTTGGCATTGCCCCAGGTGACTTCCCTGCCCTTGGAAACCGGCTCTTCCCAGAAAGCCTTCCAGGCTTGGTCCTTTACCGGAGTATCATGGACCGCAAGCCCGTCCGGATGCCGGCCTGTATCCTGAAGAATCACTTGGGTGGCCGCTTCCTTTTTCCCCGGGTTGAGAACAATGGTTAAAGGAATAGCTGTTCTGCCCTGTCCTGTATTACTGTGCACCATGTCCCCGTCCACTGCTGTGGAAATGGTATGGCTTTCCTTTGAGCCGGGATGAAATACAAGATCCAGTTTCACCGGCGGATCATTGCCTATCCTGTCTTGGGGACTTCCCAGAACAACGGCTGGTATGGACAAAAGCATCACAAGCAAACACCAGACAAAGGTTTTTCTCCACCAGCCGGTCAATGTGAAGTTCCTTCAAGCAGCAGGTTTTTTGCAAAATCCAGTGACGAGGCAAGGTAAAGCCATGTACCGTGACCTTTATGGCCTTTGGGCTCAAGTTGGTCGGCCTCCACTGAGGCGGCTGCCCAGTTTCCCTTCAGGAGAGACAGGTCAATCTCTTTTAATGTGGTCATTTGATTTTCAAGGCGCAGGGCAGTGATATAGTATCTGCCGTCGCTCCAGGAGGCCTTTGGAGTGGCCAGAACCCCGGGGTCGTTGAAAATGCCCACATGGGTGTTAATGGTAATGGGGACCGGCCGGATATCACCCGAAGCTTTGCGCATGGCAAATGGCTGTCTGATCTGACGGACCGCCACCCGGGTCAGTGCCGTGATTCGTTCCTGTTCGGTTTTCTTTCCAGGTGTATCTGTATCCGAGGTCGGGACATCCTTTACCGTATTTGAAAAATCTTTGTGGCTGTTATTAAAAATTTCCTCTCCCGTGGAAAGACCGAGTTTACCAAGGCGCTCTTTTGACACATCCTCACCCTGTTCCGGGGCGGTGAGTACATGGGGGGTGATGAGCAGGATCAGTTCGGTTTTCACCTTTTTTTTCTGCTGCTTTTTAAAAAAGAATCCCAGCAGAGGCACATCCCCCAGGATCGGCACCTTCGCCTCGGTCTCAAGCACAGAGGTCCGCATCATGCCGCCCACTGCAACTGTCTTTCCATCCATGGCAATGGTGGTGCCGGACAGTTTGGAGGTAGTGACCGTGTCAATTTCAACATTTTTAAGGACGCCGCCCACAATAAGCGGAATGCTGCCGCCACCTTTCTTTACACTTGAGTTCTCATGAATAATGCGCATGACAACGGACCTATCCGCGTTGATGGAGGGCAGGATGGTCAGGGTATTACCGATTTCCCGGACCTCTGTTTTGGCAACGGGCTCTGTGTTGACAATGGTTGTACCAGACCCTGTGCTTGATACCTCCTGACTTTCAAATCCTGTGGTCAACACGGTTTCCTCACCGATGAATATCTTTGCGGGATGGTTATTGGCGGCAAGGAGCATGGGGGTGGCAAGGGACTTTATATTCCCTTCGCTTTCAAGAAGCTGGATCTTCATCCTTATATCGTTGCTTAAAAGCTGAAATACCATGGTGCTGTCCGCAATGGTCGAGCCTGTTCCCATGCCGAGCAGGGCTCTTCCTACACTTGTGGCGTTGGGATTCAAAGGATTTATGGAGATGCCGTCATCGGGTCCTGTTTGATTGCTTCCCGTGATGTTGCTGATGTCAAAGGCCGACTGAAAATCATCGGTGAGCTCAACCGCGAGCACCTTCATTTCCAGGAGCACTTCCGGTACCTGGAGGTCGGACTGTTCTACAATTTTTGCGATTTCCTCCATGGCGGTTTCATCTGCCGTTCTGACAAACAGCATATTATGAACCCGGTTCACACTCAGATAAATGGGGGACTCTTCCCTTTGAATCACATCGGCCACAGCATCGGCTGACACCGACTGGACCTGTCTGCCCTGTCTGCCCCCCATCCGAGCCAGTTGATTCGGTGTCAAGATGTTTGCCGAATTCAATGCCCACTGGTTCAGATCCTGGTCATTACGGCTTGACGTGTTGTTGGAGCTGCTGTTGTTCGAACTGTTATTGTTTGAGTCATCGGATGAAGAATCATCACCCCCCATATCAAGACCTTCAATTTCATAATCATCCTCAAACTGTCTGCCCATAAACTCCAGGTTGACCCTGGATCCGAACAAATCCTCTATGGTGGTGGCAGCTGTTTTCACATTGAGATACTTTAATTTGAACATCCGGGTGGGTTCATATTTAAAAACAACAATATCCCTCTGGTACTCCCTGGCCGTCATGATGATATAGACCCCGGTTTCAGTGTTGTACCGATACCAGAGTCCTGAAATACGGCAGATACTATCAACGATCTGGTCCACGTTCAGCTTGTTGACATATATGCTCACAAGGGTTTCCCCGGCCTCTCTGGTGGTGATGATGTTGATCCCGGTGGCCTCGGAAATCACGCGCACCGCATCCTGGACCATGACCTCCTTGAATTCTATTTCCCCAAGGCGTGTCCTGGATGCACTGCCTGTTTTGGACACATCTGCCGACATTGCCGGCAGTGAAAAGGCAAAAATTAAAAAAAATACAAGCCCGATCACAACAGACTTGGTTTTCACGTTTGTATCAAAGGTCATTCATATTCTCCTATCTGACAATGAAAAGCTTTCCCAACGCGCCGGACTCAACAACAAGATGCAGCCTCCCAATCTTTTTTATCCGTATAAAGGTATCATATCCCATGTCCTGGAGGCCGATGGTGTCGCCTTCGGTGACCATATGAAGGCCGCCGCCTTCAATATCGATCAAAGCAATTACACGGTTTGAGTCGTCTCTTATATGCCCGCGCAAAGACATTTTCGGCATTTTTCCAGGCAGGTCCGAGGGCACAAAGACCATCCCATCCCCTGCAACCACATTTTTTTGTTCCTTGTTTCTTACCAAAGCTTTGTTTTTTTCCTGCATCAGGCCCGAAGGCATAAACGGATCCCTTTTTTCCTCTTTGACCGCTTCTTTTTGGGTGAGTTCACCGTAAACTCCGCCATCTTCGTCCTCCTCGGCGGCCAAGACGTCGATCTTTGTTCCAGGCAGGGGGCTGCCGGAAGTTTTAGAATATTGTTCAAGAAGCCAATTGTCGGATTTTAACCTGTCTGTATTCAGCCGGATGGTTTTTACCTGCCGCCCACCGGTGCCATCCTTTTCAACAACAGACACCCGTCCCTTTCCTTTGTGCTCTCTGTATGGGATCTCCGAATCCGGTGTTTCCTGCCCCTCCCCCTGGACGGGGACCTCATTTTCCGGGTAACCCGGTACTGGAGACAACAGGAGAAATAAACCTGCAATACAGAAAAAAACGGACCCTTTGATGCGATACCCTCTCAATTTAACCCTCTCCTTCACCCTTACATCCCTCCCTTGGACACGGCCATAACCGCTTCAAACAGGGACTTGTATACAAAAAAAGCAATCCCTCCCACCCCCAGAATAAGGGCCGGTTCAACAGCTGCGGCAAGAAAATTGGTCTTCCTGACAAGCTCTTTTTTATAATACTCACCCAAAGCGTTCATCACATAATCGAGCTGACCGCTGTTTTCACCCACTGCCACCATGTGCCGGACCATGTCCGGAATAAATTTCTGGGTAAGGGCTTTGGACAAAGAGACTCCGTCAAGAAGGGCATCCCCGGCAATTGCAAATTTTTTTGCCATGACTGCGTTGCCAACGACTCCCTTGGTGATGCGCAGGGCATCCAGGGCTGTCACCCCGCTTTCAAGGAGCATGGCCATTGTCCATGATGCGCTGGCAACCCCTGTGAAAACAAGAATTTTTCCAATAATGGGAACCCTTAGCAAAACCCCGTCAATGATATATTTTCCCTTGGGTGTGGTGTATGCAGCGAGGGTGAGAAAAAGCCCAATTCCTGCCAGCCCCCCGTAAAAAACACCGTAACGGATCACCCAGTCGGATATATCCATCAGCATCTGGGTGCTTGCCGGAAGCTGGGTCCCCCTGGATGTTAAAAATATGGTAAATTTGGGGATGACATAGACCACCACCAGGATGACCAGGGCAATGGAGCTTATGAACACAATACCCGGATAGAACATGGCCATCACAAGGTTTCTTTTCAGCTCCTTTGCCTGCTCAATATTGTCTGCAATTTTTTCCATGATATAATCAAGGTTCCCGGATTTCTCGCCACTGGCAATGAGGTTGACCATCATGGGGGTGAAAACTTTTTTCTCACCTGCCATGCAGGCACTGAAGGGTTCCCCCCGCCTCAACTCTTTTGAGATACGCTTTAGCGCCCGTTGCATGCTGTACTTACGCTGCATGCCCTCTGCCACCTCCAGGGCGGAAACAAGGGTGAACCCGGCCCGAATCATGAGGGCAACCTGCCTGAAAAAGATAACCAGATCAGAGGATCCCACCGGGACATACCGGGTTAAATTTAAAAACAGACCATATCTTTTAATGAAAGCGAAAAAGACATTTTCAAAGGCATTTTCCCCGGGCTTTGACTTGGTCACAAACACGGAGCGGTCCTTTAACAAACGGATCATATCCCGCTCCGAGTCCGCCTCGATGTTCCCTTTGACCTTTTCCCCCCTGGGGTTAAGACCCATGTAAGAATATATTGGCATGGTTTATTTACTCCCCTGTCCTTAAATGCCTGACATCCCCAAGGGCCACAATGCCGTCAACCACCTTTTCGCTGGCATCCTGCCAGAGGGTGGTATGGGCCTTGGCCGTTTTGGCGATGGCCTCTTCTCCGGCCCCTTCGGTGATGGCGATCCTCAAAGCGTCATCAATCCACAGGGTTTCAAATATGCCGATGCGGCCCCTGTTTCCCGTGCCGTTGCAAAAGGCGCATCCAACTGCCTCGTATAGGTCCACATCCGCCCCCCTGTCCAGACCCAGGAGTAAAACTTCATTTTCATCGGCTTTCCTGACTTTTTTGCACCTGCTGCACAACTTTCTTGCCAGGCGCTGGGCCATGACGGCAACAAGGGTGGATCCGATGAGAAACCGTTCCGCCCCCACATCCACAAGCCGTGTCACAGCTCCCACCGCATTGTTGGTGTGCAGGGTGGACAAAACCAGATGCCCTGTCATGGCAGCCCTTAAACTAATTTCAACGGTTTCGGAATCCCGGATCTCCCCCACCAGGATGACATCGGGATCATGGCGTAGAAAGGACCTCAATGCCTGGGCAAAGCTGACCTTGCCTGTGACCTGGACCTGGCTGATCCCCTGCACTGGCTGTTCCACGGGATCTTCAACAGTAAGAATGTTCATCCTGTCCATGTCAAGCTCCTTGATTGCGGCATATAGGGTGGTTGACTTGCCGCTTCCCGTGGGACCTGTCACCAGTATCATGCCATGGGGGGTGGTGATTGCCTGCCGGAACTTTGCCAGCATTCCGGCACTCATGCCCAGCTCTTTCAAGGACAACAGCCCTGTGTCATCCCCCAGAATCCGCATGGTGCATCTTTCACCGAATTTTGTGGGAATGGTGGCCACCCGGATATCGATGGGGTCAATATTCCAGCCATCAATGGCATAGGCCATGGCACCGTCCTGGGCCATGCGCTGCTCGGCAATGTCCAAACCTGCCAATACCTTTATCCGGTTTAAAATGGGCATCTCCTCTGTCTTGGAATACTTTCTGTGGAACTCCTGCATTTTTCCGTCCACCCGGATACGAATGCGCATGAGATCCTCCTGGGGTTCAAAATGAATATCCGACCCCCGCCTCAGGTAAATCTCCCGCATGATCTCGTCTAGAAGAACTACAGGATCACTCTCCTCCTCCAGCCCCCTTGTCCCTGCCATGGCGCCTTCAATGGCTGCAGGAAAGCTTAAACCGGCCTTGAATATGGTGCCTGTGACCCGCTCCACCCGTTCAAGGCTCATCCTGTCGTCCGGATCTGCCAGGGCAACCATGGGATAGCCATCTATTTTCTTTTGCACGGGCATAAACAGCCGCTGCCGGAACAATTTTGGGGGAAGAAGATCCATGACTTCCCTGTCCGGTACCAGTTCCCAAGGGTTGAGGTAGGCCATGGAGCGAATCTGTGAAAGGGCCTGGTAAAGAGCGCTTTGGGGAAAACGTTTTTCCCTTGTCACAATCTCGATGATTTTTAACCGCTCCCGTTTTGCCCCCCGCTTAAACTCTTCAAGTTCTTCGGGGGTAAAAAGGCCGACTTCCATGCCGGCCCCAAGCAGGGTAGCGTCACTCACTGCCATGGTTAAAAATTCTCCCTTGCAGACACGGATGCAACCAGCCTGTCAAACAATCCTGGGTTTTCACACTGGGCCAGGGCATCGTTCCTGTCGATTTTCCGTAATTTCACAAGTCTTGCCAGGTACTGGTCCATTGTCCACATGCCGTCCTTTGACCCTGCCTCCATCATGGAGTAAAGCTGGCGGGCCTTGGAACTTTTTATCAGGTTGGCAGCACCTCTGGTGATCCTTAACATCTCAAGGGCTGCAATCCTTGCCTTTTGGTCCCAGGTTGTCAAAAGCCGCTGGGCAATCACCGCCTTTAACACCATGGAAATCCTATGTCTGGCCACATCCTGTTCATCCCCAGAAAAACTGCCGATCAACCGCTCCACCGCTCCCACGGCCTCGCCTGAGTGGAGGGTGGAAAAAACCAGGTGCCCTGTTTCCGCCGCCACAAGGCAGGCCTGTATGGTCTCAATATCCCTCATCTCCCCCACCATGATCACGTCAGGGTCTTCCCTTAAAGCATCCCTGACAGCATGGGCAAAATCAGGTACATCCGAATGAACCTCCCGGTGATGGATAAGGCTTTTTTTATTCTGGTGAATGAACTCAACCGGATCTTCAACCGTTAAAATATGGCAGTCCCTTTTGGTATTTATTTCATCTATGATCAGGGAAAGGGTGGTGGATTTACCACTTCCGGTGGCACCGGTCACAAGGACCAGGCCGGATTTCAAATATGCAAGTTCCTTTAATTGTAAAGGCAGGCCCATCTGTTCAAAGGACTTCAGGTTCTGGTCCAGATACCGCACAGCCATGGCAGGACGACCAAGCTCCCGATAAATGTTCACCCGAAACCGTCCCCCTTCTGCCATGGAATACCCGATGTCAGCGGTAAAGTATTTCCCATATCCCTGTTTCTGCTGCTCGGTCATGATATCATTGGCCATTCCCATGATATCTTCGGCTGAAAACGGGGTCACCCCACGTTTTTCAAGGCGGCCGTGTATCCTGTAGCAGGGAATGTCTCCCACGGTAAGGTGGAGGTCCGAGGCCTTTAATTTAACACAGTCCCTGAGCAGTTTTTCAAAATTGGTTCTGTTCATATCCCCCCTAAATCGACATCTCTATATTGATGTAAAGCCTGCCGTCCATGGCAACTTTTGAGCTTAATTCTTTCACGCCGGCCCCTGAAATCGGAAAGGCATAGACCTTGAAATTGACCACTGCAGAAAAAAAGGAAAGATCTTCAAGTCCCCTCAAAAAATTAATAAAATCCCAAAACCCCCCACGCCCTTTGAGCAAAAGAATGGGCCTGCCGAACTCCGGGTCCACCCCGGGATCATCAATATTGGAAAAAATTTGTTTTCTGGAGATAGAAGAAAGGACAATCCCGGATCTTTCAGCCAGATTGGATATTTCAAGTAAAAGCTGCTGGCGCATCTGGTCTGAATCAAGGGGGGCAAAGCCTGTTTCAAGATCCTCCGAGGCAATGGTGTAGTCTTTCATCTGTTCATCAATTTTTTTTATCTTTTTTTGAAGACTTTTGATACTGGGCATATCCGGTATATCCGGAAGGGCAGCCCTTTTTTCAATCCTGTCTTGTTTCCGGCTTAAAAACTGGTCTGCCTTGTCATACCTGTTTTTAGTCCTGGGATATACGGCAAGGCTGTACACGACAAACACCAGGAATATAAAAAAAAGTTTGTAAAGCAGCCTGTCCTTTTTGGACATGGATTTCCATTTGCCAATCATTTTTTCCCCCCTTTGGGTTCCGGGGCACCGGAAGACTTTCGGACAATCTTTATTTCCGCGTAATACCCGTCAATCCCGGAAAAGCTGGACTCGGTCACCCGTGTATCAGCCACATGAAACTCCCATTTTTTTAGGGCAGCACCCAGGTTTTTTGCAAAACCCTGGGCATCGGAGCTTTCAAGGGACCATGTCTGGATAACAAGGGTGGTTCTCCTATTCTCCTCGGAAATACCTATGATCAGGATCTCATCGGTAACTGTGCTGCCGATGGCTTCAAGGATATCAGGGACCTCATTGCGCCGTGCCATGATCACATTTTCTAGCAGGTCCTTGAGCCGTTTGGCCTCTTCAAGGGTACCGGCTTTTTTTTCATACTCAAGCCGGACCGCCTCGGCCTCTCTGAAATTGCTTTCCAGGTCCCGCTTCATCTTCATCTTCTTTTTAAATTCCATCTCCGCAAGTTCCAGGGCCCACTCCATTTCATTGGCCCGTTTATTCAGATAGGTCTCTGAGCCGACAATGACACAGAGGACAACAATGAGCAGGGAAGCCACCCAGAAATTTGCAGACTTCCAGACAGGCGGCGGCGGGTCATCGGCATCTATTTTAACAAGACCTGTTACCCCGAGACCTGCATTGAAAAAGGAGGCACAGGCTCCTGCCATGGAGGGATACACCCCTGAAAAGTCTTTATATGCGCCTGGCATGCCCTGGGCAGCCAGGCGCACCTTGATATTTTTAGACTCAAAAAATTCCATGAACCCTTCAAATACCTGGTTGAAAAAAGGGGGAAAAGAGATGAAAATATGGGAGGTTCCCGGCCTGATGGACCGTTCAACCACCTCGGTCAAAAGAGCTATATCCACAGTCCCGTGTTTCAGGGGTTTCATGGAAACAGATTCAATTCGTTTACCGTATCCGTCAAAAAGGGCAAACCGATCCTGGCAGACATCCAGAAAAAGCCATCCTTCTGAAGGGGGTTCTATCATGGCATTGGCCACGCCCAGACGGGGGAAATACCAGGCACAGCTCAATTTATTCTGGGCAAAGGCCCTGTTCCACATCTGCCGGATGGTATTGTCGATGCCTGCACCCATCCACATGAAACTTCCGGATTCCTCACCCGTGGCCCCAAAGGGTGCCCAGCCCGTGACAAGGTCATCGCTGAGTTCAGAAACCGAGTCCAGCAGGGTGTGGGCTTTTGCCAGATCCTCTTTTCCCGCAATGGCTTCAAATACAGAAGCGTCTCCGGGCCGTCCTGATTCCTCAGCCCTTTTTCGTTCTTCCATGGAGATGCAGCCTGAATCCTGGAGCAGGGATCCCATATCCACAAATTCGGTCTGGGAAAGGAAAAGTTCTTCCAGCTCATATTTCACCATGTTCAGCATCTGCTTGGCAGGTGTTTTCTTTTTAGGATCCACGGGAAGGGAGATGATATCGGCCAGGGCAAAGGGAGTGATGAACACGCAAATTTTGGGAAGCTTGCCAGCCTGCTCCTTAAGAAGTTCCAGAGCTTTGGCAACTACAACAGCAGGATCGGGATCAACAGCCCGGACAATCTTTCCCATCTCAGGCTTTGACAACACCCCCCTTCTGGCAATGGCGGCATAAAGGGTCATGCCCGTGGATTCAAAAACAATCAGATTCTCCGGCTTTTTGGGCAAAATTTCCAGAAATCCTTTTTTTGCCGTTCCCTCTTTAAGGGGGTAAAATTCATAGTATCCTGCCGGCTTTTCTTTGGCTGAACCATCCTTTTTCAAGGGGAATTTCAAAGGAAAAATCTGTTTAATTTTTTCACTGCCCGGAAACCTGAAGGCTCTGGACTTTTTCTTAGCCATATCGGTCGGGGCCTGATCTGCCAGGGTGGCTTCTGACAAAGATTCCTCTGCCACAGGTTTTGATACCTCCTGGTCTGATTCTCCGGGGTTTGATTTTTTCAGACCGCTGGTGTCCGGGGAAGTCTCAACCATATGTTCTTGGGTTTTTTTACCAATCATCATTACAAGTGCCAGGGGTCGCTTTTGAAAAAGAAAAGGAAAAATCCATATCAGTTGATCACCAGGGTCATGTCCGGGACTCCGCCACCGGGGAAAAATTTTACTTTTTGGGTGTAAATTACACCGGCATCCGGGATTTCATCAGTGGTTGGAGTATTGGCCCGGTTCACGAGGAATACCGGGGTGGTCTGCTCGTTAGTCCCGACCTTGTGCTGGACAAAGAGGACAAGCAGATGCTCGCCCGGGGGGACATTGATTTCGTGTCCAGCTGTTGTACCGGATATGGGTTTGGGTGGAAAAGAGAGGGTAAAAGGAGCGTCTTTTTTAAACTTGTAACCTCTGTCTATGTCCGTTCCATCAGAATACTGAAAGGAAGAACTGGGAACCTTAAGCTCTGTATCAGTGAATGTAGCAAGGAGCGTATGGTATTGTGTGTCTGTTATTGTCCATCCGGATGAACTGTTTTCATAGACAATAAGACCTGCGCCAATGCTTATGTTATCTGAGGTGGCGGGTTGAAGGATATTCTCAATTTCAATATCCCCGATAATGTCCACCTGCACAGTTGCCCCGTTGATATTGACCAACCAGTCGTTGGGCTCAATATCAATGGACTGGTCCTCCTCATACACGTCGCTTGTCAAGGTGTCTAAATCTCCATCCAAGCCATAGCTTAGGATTTCAAGGGCATTTGAAACCGAGGCGTCAATACACCAGCCGTGGTTACGGTCATAATAACTGTCACCGACATTACCTGAATCCGGGCAGTCTGGAGGGGTCTCACCGGAATCGGACTCAGGAGTGACCGTGCCCCATCCGTCCGGGAATTTGCCAGCGCGTGAAAGACCGGTTAGATATCTGCCTTTGTACCCTTTTGACAGGTTACGGATTCCAAGGCCAATGGTGAGTTCATCCGTGGTGAGCGCGTCTGAATCATCTGTATGGGGAATGGTATAATCTGGTGTCCCATCAAAGGTGTATGACTCATAGGGATATGAGGAAGATGAGCATCCCGAGCAATCCGTAAAGGTATCACCTGTTCCGTCTGTGTAGTTCCAGACCCCGTTCTGCCACGGGACATCATCAATCACGTCAAAATCGACAAAACCCGTGGGCTTTGTCACAAGGTCATTAATGGATCCGGGCAGCACCCCGTTATCCGCCACATAGCCGGACAACACCCCGTGCTCCCACATCACCTTTCCGGTGTTGCCGATAACAGCGGTTCTAATGGCCTCAAGGCGGGTGTTTGTGTCCTCATACCGAATCCGGCTGGTGTCGTTCACCACGCTGCCCAGGGACATATAGGCCATGGTGGTTAAAATGGCGATCACCACCAATAGTTCGAGGAGGGTAAATCCTGACTGGTTTTTTAAAAGTATTTTCGACACTGGCCTTATCCTGTCATCTTTATTTGGTTGGTCTGCATGGCTTAATCCTGGTCTGTGAAGTCAACCACCAGCATGGCTGGCCCCTTGGCATAGGAATAGGCATGGTAGGCAAGAAAGTGGACGTTTTTTTCCACAGCAAGGTTTTTTGTGATTTTCTTAACCGCCTCCTCTTCCACATACACGGGTATGATCCGGCCTTTTTCAGACTCCACAAACATGCGGTGCCCCACCTTTGGGACATCATTGGCAAGCCCTGACATGGTCATGGCCACATAGATATAGTCCATTTTTTTTTCTTCTGGCAGCCGCTTCATTTTTGCCGTAAATTTAACCGGCTTCATCATGCGGATCATCTTGCCCTTCTCCTTTACCAATGCCTTTTCTGACTCCACAAACTGGTCCAGGTCGATCATTTTAAACTCCTCGTCTGCTGCAAAGACATTCCCTGACAGGGTCGCCAGCAGGACAACAGCTGCAAATAGCAGCAGTGTTTTTATTTTCATATATATTCCTGTTAATTCTTTATTCCATTTCAACTACAATATCATCGGAGATACCATACTCGCCGTCCGGCCCCATTGAGACAATTTCGGGACTGGAGCCCAGATTGTAAATCAAATAGGGCCGCTCATGCCTGTCATAACTATCCGTTACTTCATTCCAATTCGTGCCATCAAAGCGATACCATTTAAAAATATCACTCACCAGACTGGCTCCCAGAAAAGGGTCTGCAACACCGTATACCTTGCGAAGGACCGTAACCACACCGGGGGTAGTTGTTCCTTCTTCTGGATTCCCGCTGCGGTTTCCATTGATGGAGCCGTCACTGGCATCTGAGCCGATATTAACAAGTCCGTCACCGATCCCGGTAAGATAGGGCCCGTTCCAGCCCCGGCCGGTTTCCGGATTCCATTTTTCAAGCATATGGCCTTCCATGCCGGGCAGCTCGTCCTCTGTCCACACCAGCTGATAAAGGTTGGCTGGGGAGTTAAACCAGTAGATCAGGTCGATATCATCCGCCATGGATTCACCTGATTGAAACTCATCAAGACCCTTGCTGATAAGCGCAGCCCTTAATCCATCCACACCAACGCTCCCGCCCCCATGATCCAGATTAAAGGGGCCTGTTTTAGGATAATATCCGGTATCCCGCTTAAACTGCCTGACAGCCTCGGCAATGGTCTGCATCTCTGTGAGGGCCAGTTTCTCTTGGGTGTCTGTCTCCAAACCGGACATACTGGTGGCGGCAAGGCCTGCTACAGCAGACAGGATAGACACCACGATCAAAAGCTCTAAAAGGGTAAACCCTTTTTCAGTCTTCCCATGGAGGGGTTCCTGCCCCGGGGCAGGCAAAACAGTTTTACTGCACACAGACATCCCTGGCTTCCTTCAAGGGGGTTTTAAACTCGGCACCGTATTTGCGCCTGGCCTTATTGACAGCATCCTTTTCAGAGAACCCCCCTTCGCTCATCAATTTTGCCAGGTAATTGTAGATCTCACCATCAATGTCTGCATCGGCCATTTTTTGGGCAAAACAATCGGCCTGAACCGCGGCCATGCCAGAACGCTCAAGCCCTGCCTTCATCAGATCCGTATCCGGAGAGTTAAAGCAACCTGCAATAAGACAAAGGCAGGCTGAAATCAGTACAGCACCAAATTTTTTTCCAAAACGATCCATGGTTCATATCCTTATAAGTTAGGGTAAAAAAGTTTGCATTCCAAGGGCCGGAAACCTCTTTCCACCCCCTGGAGTGCAAACTTGAATGCCGATTCAAATAACTTAATTTCTGCAAAAAAGTGGTGCGGGGAGAAGACATTGCATCTTCCCAGCCCGCACCGGAGGGGTTATACTAGGGCAGGGTTATCAGGTTGCTCTCTGACCGTCCCATTCACCCAGTTCTTCTTCTTTGGTATCCAGTGCGCCGTCTACGATGGCAACCACATGAACTTTTTCTGCAACGGTGATGGAACTGGAGCCTGCAACAAAATCACCCACATTGAGGACCAGGATGAAACGGTTGTACTCATGGGCCGCAACATGGCGGTATACAGGAACCGTGGTCATCCCACCTGAGATTCTACCATCAAACAGAGAGGATGAGGGTCCCATACCCAGGAGCAGCATGGCAGGACTGTTTGCAGCAGTTAGGTTGCCACCCTCAAAAACAGTTATAGCTGAACTAGTTTCTTCGCCGGTCAGGCGCTCGGTATCACCTACCCAGAAAACGCCGTAAGGCTCTGCAACTGGAGACGTTGCCGTCATGTCAAAAGAGGCACCGCATCCATTACCCTTCGGGGAGAGAAAAACATTACCCGCAACAACCATATTTGCCTTTGATTCTATCAGATTTTTAATATTGGCATTGTCGCAATTTTCGGGAGGAGTGGCAGCACTATTAAAGTCCCCCGGCTCGCCGAGCTCGTTAATAGCGCGAAGTGCGGTAACCCCGGAGTCAGCAAGAAGCGTCCGAACAGCTGTTGTCATCTGGATAATTGCAGCATCACTGCCAAAGGTACCGGCCGCCGCCGCCTCTTCAACACTAAAACCCAGGGTAGCCAGAGCCTCGTTCGTAACACTGGTTGCAACATTAGATGCGGCAGTCGCTCCGCCGGCAGTCAACAGGGAGTCAAAACGGGTGGGAAGCACATCCCGCTGTACGGCGCGATAGGTGCGGACACCCTTATTAAGCTCATCCATCATGGCCACATGGGCTGCGGCAGAGGCTCGCTTGTCAATATCGTTATAGGCCATGGATGCAGTACCAGCAATGGTGGCAAGAATGGCGACAACGATGAGCAATTCAAGAAGGGTGAACCCCTTCTGGTTCTTTATTTTCTTTTTATAACTAAAAACTCTTTTGAGAAATCCTTTAAGTTTCATTATCTTAATACCTTTTTTCTGTGAGTTAATTTTTTGGGTTAAAACCTTTTTTCAACCCAATTGCTTTGTTCCAATCACCCACCCTTCGACCCACACGCCGGGGTGCTTCTTGCTGGAGATATCCTCCCCAATGTCAATCATCCTCCTGTTTGTCGTCTTTTATCACGTTCGCGTTAGGCATCAGACCCAATCCGCATGCGCTCTTGACTTATCAAACGGCCGTTGTAGGCCGCTTTAACCTTTGTTGGCAAAATCCACCACAAACCTGTACTGCTTGCCGCAGTCGATGATAACTTCTTTCTGGCCCCGGTGGAGGATTTTCATTTCCACCATGATGGTGCCGTGACCTTCATGGGCAAAAACTTCCC
>JAFLJU010000014.1 GCA_022712835.1 Desulfobacteraceae bacterium | reverse complement strand
TTCATCTTCAAACCGCAACCCATTGATATCGGTTCTGTCATAAATCCAATCCCGGTCAAGGGCCTTGGCCCAGACTCCAGAGCACTGCATTGCCGGAGAAAACCGGGTGCCCTCTTCATTTGTCCAGACCACAACGGTCATGGGACGCTTGGTTGCGACGTTGTTTTCCTGGAGAGTCCGGAGCACTTCCAGGGCCCCTAAAACCCCCAGTATACCGTCAAATCGCCCCCCCTTGGGCTGGGAATCGATATGGGAACCGCTCATCACCGGCGGCAGGTCATTGTCTGTCCCTTTTCTCCGGCCAAAGATATTGCCCATTTCATCAATGCGAACCTCAAGATCAATCTGCCGCAGCCATTTGACAAACAAATCCCGGGCCTGTTTGTCTTCATTGGATAAAGCCAGACGCTGAACTCCGCCATTGGGGGTTGCTCCTATCTTTGCCATTTCCTCAAGCGTGCCTTGCAACCGCTCGCCATTCACTCTTAATTCTTTTATTTCCATTGGTTTTCAAACCCTTTTATACTTTTATAAACCAAAAATCATGATTAGATGCGTTGTCTTAAGAAGAAGGTTCTGCCATAAATGTTTTCCCAATAATTTTAATCCACTGGGGGGGATAGGCCATTTTAAAGGCAATGGTTTCTACCTTTTCAGAATCATCGCTTTCAGAATCATCGCTTTCAGGGCCATCGCTTTCAGCAGAGGTTAAAAAATCAATCTTCACAGCGGATTGATAAAGCTTGGCACCTTTGTGTGAATCCCCATGATAAACTTTTTTTATGGAGTTGCCCAGGATGTCATACAAAATATCGGAAAAACGACTTTTAAACAACACCCCGCCCCTGTGAATCAATAAAAACCCTTTATGCTTTTTGGGCGCTCCTTTTTCAGAATCAAGACCGTAACAGACGATACCAAATCCAAGGGCAATAATATCTTCTTTTTTATAATTTTTTTTCACCCATTGTTTGTCCCGATAGGTCAGCCCGGTCATAATGGCAATCACACACAAAAAAAAGATGCTGATGATGACAACGTGGTATTGGTAAATAAATTCCATGTAAATTAAATTTTAGTATCCTTAATGTACTGATAAAAACTGATCAATGTTAAAAAGTTATGGGGTTATCCCTCAATTAAAGGCTAACACCCATAACTTTCATATGGCTTACTGGCTGAGAATGAACAACTTATAAGGGTCTGGTTTCTCCCTCTTTCATGGCTGCCCACTTTTTTTCTGCTTCGATCCATGCTTCTTCTGTTGCATCTTTTTCCCAGGCTTCAAGGCCCCTTTCCGCCCGGGTGGCCCCGGGTAAAAAATTATCCAGGATGATGGCAATGATAGCGGTAACCGCCATTCCCGTGGTCAAGATAGCCTGAAAAATATTACTCAGCGTGTTCACAAAGGTACCGGCAGTTCCCCAGACAAGGGGAACTGCATTAGCAGACAGCATGGGATTAAAATGATAGGGAACACTTAAGCCGCAAAAGAAGGCAAGCCCAATAATAAACAGGTTCCTGGAATTGTTGAGATTAACAATTTGAAGATTGGAAAGACCCACAGATGTGATCATCCCAAAGAGTCCCACAAACATGGCGCCCACAACCGGTTTTGGAAGAGTTGCAAGGCTGGCACCAAATTTCCCACAAATGGGAATAATCAGCATGGCGATGGCACCGGCGATGATAACCCGACGGCTGGCAACCTTTGTGAGCCCGATGGACCCAATATTTTCAGAATAGGTGGTGGTACCGTTTCCGGTCTGGAGGATACCGGCAATAAAACAGCCAATCCCTTCTGCACCCAGGCCCCTTGAGATCATTCTCTCGGTGGGCACCGGGGCTTCTGCAATTCTGGCACAGGCATAATAATCGCCAATGGACTCCACCATGGAGGCCAGATATCCGGCCAGCATCCCAAATACCCCCGCCCACAAAGTGGCGCTGCTGAAATCAGGAAAGCCCCACTTGAAAGGCATCATGGGCTCCAGACTAAACCAGGCGGCAGAGGAGATGAGATCGGTTTTCAGGTAGGCGGCATTGGAAGGATCGATCATGCCGGTGGCGGTGGCGATAAGAGCAGCCACCCACCCGGTGAGAATTGCCAGGAGAACGGGAAACATCATAAACACCTTGGATTTCAAAGAAAAAACCTGGGAGTATAGAATCAGGGCAATCAGGGTAATCAAGGAAATAATCCAGTTCGTCGCCATCCAGGGTGCGCCGATGGAAAAAAGAGCAAGACCGATCATGGCGATGGTGGGCCCGATGACGATGGGGCTGATGATATTTTTTACTTTGCCGATGATACCGGAGTATCCAAGACCGATTTCCACAAGGGAGGCAATCATTACCGCTGCGGCAAGTTCCTGCATCTGGATCTGCCAGACATCAACTCCTGTCAGTTTTTTCCCGGCAACCATGCCGATGATGGCAAAAGCAGGTCCTAGAAAAGAAAAAGTACCGCCCTGGATAACCGGCAGCCGGTTTCCCAGGGGAGACTGCTGGATCAGGGTACAGATCCCGGAAGCAAAAAACATGGTTGAAATCAACAAGGCCAATTGATCCGGGGGCATGCCGATGGCACCGCCGATGATAAAGGGAATTAACACGGTGGCACCGAACATGGTCAGGTATTGCTGAAGCCCCAGTAGGATCGCCAAAGGCCATTTGGGTTTACTGCCGATGGGATATAAAATCCACCCGCCTTTACTCGCACTAGATTCTTGTTCGCTCATACAATCTCCTTTATTCATTATAGGTTTATGAGAAACGCTTTGCTAATAGCTGATCACCTAGGAATGCCCAAATTTTATGGAAGATGTTTGCAGATATCTTCATACATTTCAGGCCGTCTGTCCCTGAAAAACTGCCACCCGTCCCGAACTTCCCTGATTTGGTCAAGATCAAGATCTGCCATAACCAGTTCATCTTTGTCCGTACTTCCCTTCACGAGGAACTCTCCCTTGGGATCTACAAAATAACTGGTGCCGTAGAATTCGCCAAACTCCCATGGTTTTTCCAGTCCCACCCGGTTATTGGCACCGATGAAAACCCCGTTGGCCACGGCCTGGGCCGGTTGTTCAAGCTCCCATAGATGCTGGGATTTTCCCGTTGTGGTGGCCGAAGGGTTAAACAGGATCTCGGCACCGTTCAATGCCAGAACCCGTGCACATTCCGGAAAGTGGCGGTCATAGCAGATATAAATACCGATCTTGGCATAGGCGGTTTCAAATACAGGAAACCCCAGGTTACCCGGTTTAAAATAAAACTTTTCCCAAAATCCTGGCCAGGTATGGGGAATTTGAATTTTCCTAAATTTTCCCAGATAGGAACCATCGGCATCAATCACCGCAGCGGTATTATAATAGACCCCATCTATTGCGACTTCATAAACCGGTAGAATGATCACCATTTTATATTTTTTGGCATATTCACTGAACCTGTCCGTGGTGGGGCCCGGTACGGACTCAGCAGATTGATACCACTTGATATCCTGCTCGCAACAGAAATAGGGCCCGTAGAAAATTTCCTGAAGACATAGAATCTGAACTCCTTTTTCTCCGGCTTCAATGACCATGGGGATATGTTTTTCAATCATGGCTTCTTTGATCTGGGCGACGCTACCCTCGGATCGCGCGTTTGACATCTGAATATGCGCACATTTAACAACCCTTGACATGATAAGCTCCTCCTCGACGATTTTTTTAAGTATCTTGAATACTGTTTATGAAAATCACTATCCAATTAAAATTTCAAAGTCAAGTAATTTTATAGTTTTATGATGTTCCTGTTTTTTTAAACTATATAATATTATAATATTTGTTCTTGACATTCATTTCAAAATTAGTATGATTTGTCAAATATTAAGCTAAGGAAGCAATATGTTCTCTGAGATTCAAACCAGCACCATCACCCAACAAATTATTCGCCAGATTCACACCGCCATTATTGCGGGCAAGCTTGCACCGGGGGATAAACTCCCCTCTGAAAATGAGTTGATCAAACAATTTGGAATCAGCAAACAAACCCTAAGGGAATCCCTGCGAGCCCTTGAGCACATGGGGCTAATCCAGACCCGAAAAGGAATGGGAGGCGGCTCTTTTGTGGTTGAGGTGGATGCGTCCATTACCAAGCTCGGTCTTTTAAACTATTTTTATTTCAAAAATCTTTCCATAAAAGACCTTTCCATGGTTCGGCAACTTTTAGAACCATTTGCCACAAAGGTTGCCGTTCAGAAGATGTCGGACAAGGATATACTGGAATTAAAGGCTACGAACACTTCTGCCGGAAAGCACATAAAAGCCAAAAATTATGAGGCGGCCCTTGCCGACGAAATAGCCTTTCACACCAAAATTGCCGAACAGACAAACAACCCGTTGATTTTATTGCTCCAGGAGTTTGTCGAAGACATACTGGTGGATTATAAAGAATTATTTCAGGTGGGGATTGATGACCTTGCGATCATCCTAACGGCCCATGAAAGAATTTATGAAGCAATAAAAGACAGAGATGAAGATCGTGCCGCCCAGGAGATGCTCAACCATGTCAATGAGCTGGAAGAAACCCTGCGGGTAAAAGAAAAAAACCTTTCTTTGAAGGATGTTTATTCAAAGACAACCACATATAATTATAATAGATAGGAGGACCGATCCAATGTCCCTGCCAGTATTAAAAAATTACATTAATAGCGAATGGGTAGATGCACAATCAAACGCCACAGGCGACGTATGGAATCCGGCAACCGGTAAAAAGATTGCGATTGTACCCTATGGGAACACCGCAGATGTTGACCTGGCCGTTGCGGCTGCCAAGAAAGCGTTCCCTGCCTGGAGAAAAACCCCGCCCCTGTCACGGGCCAGATATCTTTTCCGTTTAAAAGATGCCTTTGAAGAAAATTTCGAAGAAATTGCCCAGATCCTTACCACGGAACAGGGCAAGGTAATTGATGAGTCCCGGGGGGAAGTTCGCCGCATGATCGAAAATGTGGAGCATGCCACCGGCGTAACAACGCTGATGACCGGTTATACCCTGGAAGACATTGCAACGGGAATCGACTGCTACGGTCACAGACAGCCCATGGGCGTTTTTTCCGCCATCGTGCCCTATAATTTTCCTGCCATGGTGGCCTGGTGGTTCCTGCCCTATGCCATTGTTGCCGGTAATACCTATGTGGTTAAACCCTCGGAACAAGTGCCCATGACCCAGACCAAAATCATGGAAATACTTGACGAAATCGGTCTGCCCGAAGGCGTGGTCAATATGGTACACGGTTCAAGAGATGTGGTAAACGCAATCCTGGATCATCCGGATATAGAAGGGGTTTCCTTTGTGGGTGCCACCCCGACGGCCCAATATATTTACAAACGCTGCGGCGAAACAGGCAAGCGGGTCCAGGCCCTGGGCGGCGCCAAAAACATTGTTGCGGTTATGCCCACAGCTGATGTCGACGATGGCATGCCCTCCATTGTGGCCTCCTTTTTCGGATGTTCCGGCCAACGGTGTCTGGCAGGCTCCATTCTATCACCTGTGGGAGACAAGACAGATGAAATCATCGAAAAATTTGTTGAAGCCGCCAAAAGAATAAAAGTTGGGGACGGCCTTGACCAGGAAACCGGCATGGGACCTGTGGGGTCTGCTGCCCAAAGAGACAAAGTCATGGCCTATATCGAAAAAGGAATTGAGGAGGGCGCCACACTTCTTCTGGACGGCAGAGACGTTAAGGTCGACGGGTACCCGGATGGATTTTTCGTAGGCCCCACCATCTTTGACAATGTCACCCCGGACATGACCATTGCCCGGGAAGAAATTTTCGGCCCGGTTGTTTCCATTGTCCGGTGCAGCAATCTGGAAGAGGTGATTGATCTTGTGAACACAAGAGAGTTTGCCAATGCCACCTCTATTTATACCGGCAGCGGAAATGATGCCCGTAAATTCAAATACGAAGTCACCCCTTCCATGGTTGGGGTTAATATCGGTATTGCAGCCCCCATGAGTTTTTTCCCCTTTGGCGGTGCAGGCAACTCCATGTATGGCGATGTAAAGGGACATGGACAGGAAATCTTCCAGTTCTTCACAGACACCAAAGTGGTTATTGAACGATGGTTCTAAAGCATAAGCTGATATAAGCAACTCATATCTGCCGTGCCTCTGGGCACGGCAGATATTTTTAATTTATTGAAGGAGAAACACCCATGCCGCTGACAAGCTTTGGAAGCATATTAACCTTTGCAGAAGGATTTGAAATCCAGGATATGGCCTTTTATTCAGAAGCCGTCAAATTCACAGAATCCGACGAACAAACCGCTTTGATCGAATCATTCATCAAAGAAGGCAAAAAATTGATTGCCATTGTCCAGAGAACCAGAAGAGAAAATGTAACCGAGATGATTTTGGAACCCATCCAGGATTTTATCCGGGCACCCTTTTGTACTGAAGACAATGTTTGCATCGGCATGACCGGGGCAAACATTTTAGAAACGGCAAAAAAACTGGAACAACGATCCATAGATTATTACATCACCGCCGCCGTTAAAATAAAAGCCCTGCCGGAAGTGGGTGTTGCATTGAAATTATTGGCCAAAAAACATACTGCCCGTCTCAATATGATAAACACTATTTAAAATAGGATATACAAAGGGGTGATCTATGAACAACATTGAAAACAGAATAAAAGAGATGGCTAAACACACATTTGGTACCTGGAATAAGCAAAGTGCCTGGACTTCACCTCTTTTAATCAAAGATGCAGAAGGTGTTTATTTCTACGATTATAAGGACAAACCCTATATTGATTTTTCTTCCCAGCTGATCTGTTCCAGTCTGGGTCATAAAAACAAGCCCATCATTGAAGCCATTATCAAGCAGGCGGAACAACTTCCTTACATTGCACCGGGGTTCATCACAGAGGTTGCCATAGATGCGCTGGAAGCCATCCAATCCATGATGCCTGAAGGGTTGAACAAATTCTTTTTTTCCACCAGCGGCACCGAAGCCAACGATGGGGCCCTTGTCATGACCCGTCAATCCCAGGCGCCCAGATATAAAATCATTTCAAGATACCATTCCTTCCATGGGGCCACCTCGGCCGGCATGGCCTTTACCGGAGACCCCAGAAGAATCCTCACCGAGCGGGCCCGGTATACAGTGGAAGGGGTCTGTTTTGCACCGGATTGCTATTGTTACCGCTGCCCCATGGGTCAGACCTATCCCTCCTGTGACATGCAATGTGCCCGCTATGTTGATTACATGATCAAAGAGGACGGCAATGTGGCAGCCATGATTGTGGAGCCCATTGTGGGAACCAACGGCCGGATTGTGCCGCCCCCGGAGTATTTCCCCCTGATCCGGAAAATCTGTGATGAGAATGATGTGCTCCTGATTGCCGATGAGGTAATGACCGGATGGTATAGAACCGGCAAAAAATTTGCCATGGACCATTGGAATGTCAAACCAGACATCATGACAACGGCCAAGGGCGTAACCTCAGCCTATACCCCCATCGGAATCACAGCAGCCTCGGACAAGGTGGCCGATTTTTTTGAAGATGAAATGTTCTGCCACGGCCATACCTATGCCTACCATGCCCTATCCCTTTCCGCCATTCCCCCGGCCATTGCAGAATACAAACGGATAGAAGCGGCCGGGATTATCTCTGAAGGCGGTGAACACCTGAAGGCGGAACTATACAAATTAGCAGACAAACACGAATGCGTAGGCGATGTCAGGGGTATGGGCCATTTATGGGGATTTGAACTGGTCAAGAACAGAAAGACCAAAGAAGCCTTTAATGTCAAACAGGACAAGCTGACCGGTGCCCCACTCATGACGGGAAAAGTGGCTGCCGAGTGTTTTAAAAACGGTCTGTATATCCTTGCCTGGTATGATAACCTGGTGATCGCGCCCCCCCTTATTATCACCAAAGAAGAGATAGACAAGGCCATCCATATCCTGGATAAAGCATTGACCATTGCAGATGAACAAACTGTCAGTACCGGTATTGCCGCCTCAAGAAGTTCAGAATTCTCATCCTAGGAAAAGGAGCGTTTATGAACAAAAGATATGATTTCAGCCGGGCCCTGGCAGAAGCAGACCGATGTCTGCTTTGCCACGATGCGCCCTGTTCCAAAGGGTGTCCGGCCAATACAGACCCGGGCAGATTTATCAAGAAATTTAAGATGCAGAACATCAAAGGCGCCATTCGTACCATCAAGGAAAATAATATCCTGGGGGGCGCCTGTGGTATCTTATGCCCCACGGCAAGGCTTTGTGAAAAAGAATGTGCCGCAAGTCTCTTGGACCGCCCCATAGAAATTGGGAAGATCCAGGAATTTCTTGTCAGACACGGCCGGGAAATAGGATTCAAGGTTTTTGAACCCAAAGAACCCACCAAGGAAAAGGTGGCCATCATCGGATCGGGCCCGGCAGGTTTGAGCTGCGGTGCCGAGCTTGCCAAACGCGGGTATCCGGTCACCATCTTTGAAAAAATGGCGGAACCCGGAGGGGTCCTGCGGTACGGGGTTCCCTCCCATCGGTTCAGCAAAGACTATTTGAAAGAGGAACTGCAAGATATCATCGATCTGGGGGTAAAATTTGAATGCAATCATCCCATCAGGCAGATAGGCGAGGCAGAAGCGCTTCTTTCAAAAGGATTTGACGCGGTTTTCATCGCAACGGGTCTCTGGGATGCCGTCAGTATTTTTGACGAAAATCCCAAAGGGGTCCTAAATTCCGTGGAGTTTTTATCCAGCCCACACAAGGGCCAGCCAGATCTTGTAAAAGACCAGGTGAAAGGAAAACGGGTGGCCGTCATCGGCGGCGGATCCGTTGCCATGGATTGTGCTGGCTACGCGCAAATTCTTGGGGCAGAAGATGTCTATTTGATCTACAGAAGATCCTTTAATCAGATGCCTGCAGAAGCTGACGAACGCATTGAATCCCTTGAAAGCGATGTCCATTTTCTGATCCTCAACCAGCCCAAGGGGGTTGTTATAGATTCATCTGGCAAGCTCACCGGGATTACCCTGACCCGGACCCAATTGGCACCCGCAAAGGGGGATCAAAGACGCTCTCCCGTTTCGGTCAATAACTCCGACTGGACCCTGGGAATTGATCTGGTTGTGGAGGCCATTGGAAACAAAGCCTTTGACGATTCAGACAAGGCCTATCCCGGGGTGAAAATTGATGAAAAAAAATTAATTGCCGCCTCCCTTATTGATTGCAAGACCTCAAAGGAAGGGATCTTTGCCGGGGGAGACATCGTCCGTGGCCCCTCTCTTGTGGTCAATGCGGTTCAGGATGGAAAAACAGCTGCCCACACCATGGACAGCTATTTGCAACAAAGGAGGGGTTCGGATGAATAAAAACGATATCGATCTATCCATTGATTTTTGCGGCATAAAATTTAAAAACCCTTTTCTTCTGTCCTCCTCTCCTGTTTCCAACTCTGCGGAAATGGTGGCCAGATCCTTTGAGGCCGGATGGGCCGGTGTGGTGTTTAAAACCTTGAACTCCGACACCACCCCCATCATTCACCCCTCTCCTAGAATGACCGGATTGGACTATGGCAATAAAAAACTGGTGGGACTTCAAAATGTTGAAATGATCTCCGACCGGTCCTTGAAAGACAATCTGGCGGATTTCTTGTATTTAAAGAAAACCTACCCGGAGCATGTGCTCATCTCCAGCATCATGGGGTTTTCCAATGATGAGTGGGCCTATCTGGCCAAGGTTTCCGAAGACAATGGGGCCGACATGCTGGAGTTAAATTTCTCCTGCCCACATATGTCTGTGGAAGGCGCCGGCCACCATGTGGGCAAAGCCTTTGATCTCATTGAAAAATTTACCGCCACGGTAAAACAAGTGGTCTCCATACCGGTTATTGCCAAGATGACCCCCAATATAACAGACATGAACGAACCGGCACTTTATGCAAAACAAGGAGGTGCCGACGCCATATCCGCCATCAACACGGTGAGCGGGATTTCTCAGATTGACCTGAACTGCCTTACCCCCAAACCCAATGTATTTGGAATGGGATCCATCAGCGGCACCTCGGGACCTGCGGTCAAACCCATCGGGTTGCGGTTTATCTCTGAGATGGCCAAGTGCGAAGAATTATCACTGCCCCTGTCCGGTATCGGCGGCATTGAAACATGGGTGGATGCCCTGGAGTATATCCTTTTGGGGTCCTCCACCATCCAGGTCACAACGGGCATTATCCATTATGGATACGGCATTGTGGAAGACATGATCGAAGGGATCACTGATTTCATGGTTGAAAAAGAAATCTGCAAAATGGAAGATCTTGTGGGACGGGCCCTGCCCAATTTAAAGACCACTGATAAATTTGATCTGAAACGCCAGGGACGTGCCGAATACAACCTGGAAAAATGCGTGGGATGCGGCCAATGTTATACGGTTTGCAAGGATGCCGGGGGGTTTGCCCTGGAGTGGGACGGGGTAAAAAGACGCCCTGTTCTTGATGAAAATAAATGCTTAAGCTGTATGATCTGCAGTTTTGTCTGCCCCATCTGCGATATCATCTCTTATAAAGAGATGCCCAGTACCTGGAAACGAGAAGAGGCTGTTGTCATGGGCAAGGATCTGGAAGATAAGCTGAACTATCAACCGTTTAAACAATCTTAAGAAAGGAGGCAAAAGATGTCTGTCTTAATAAAGAATGGTTTGGTTGTCACGTCCGTAAGCTCTTATATAGCTGACGTATATGTTGAAAACGGCAAAATAAAAGCCATCGGTAGCGACCTTGCCTATACCGCCGAAACGATTGTGGATGCCACCGGTAAATATGTGCTGCCCGGCGCCATTGATCCCCACACCCATCTGGCCATGCCCTTCATGGGCACCCATGCCCAGGATGACTATGAAACCGGCACCATTGCCGCTGCCTGCGGCGGTGTCACCGCTGTGGTTGACTTTGATATCCAGCAAAAAGGGGAGTCCATCAAACAGGCCCTGGAAAGAAAACAATCCTGGGCCGAAGGGAAGGTGGCAGTTGATTATTCCCTTCATCCTGCCATCACGGACCCGCGCCCGGAAGTCATTGACGAGATCCGCGATGCCATCCTGGAATACGGCACCCCCAGTTTTAAAATCTTCATGGTTTATGATTTCAGGGTGGATGATGCCACCATGATCAAATTACTTGAGGAAACCAAAAAATATGGGGGGCTGGTACAGGTCCATGCGGAAAATGTCCACATGATTGACCACCTCAACCATGAGTTTGAAAAGGCCGGCACCCTGACCCCATACTACCATGCCAAAAGCCGGCCCAATATCGCCGAAGAGGAAGCGATATCCAGAGCTGCCAAAATGGTGGAATTGACCGGTTCCCGAATTTATATTGTGCATCTTTCCTCCAAAGAGGGCCTTGCAAGGGTAAAAGAAGCTCGTGACAAAGGGGTCAAAGTCTTTGCCGAAACCTGCCCCCAATATCTTCTTCTGGACGAAGAGCGGTACAAAGAAGAAGGATTTAACGGTGCCAAATATGTGATGTCACCTCCTTTGCGAACAAAGGAAAGCAACCAGGCCCTGTGGGAGGGTATCAACCGAGGGGATGTCCAGATCCTTTCAACCGACCACTGCCCCTTTGATATCAAGGGGAAAAAAGACATGAACGGCAGGGATGATTACAGGAAAATCCCCAACGGCGCACCGGGGATTGAAACCCTGCTAATGCTCATGCATTCCGAAGGGGTGGTCAAAGGCAAAATCACCCTGGAAAAAATGGTGGATGTGTTGTCCACTGCCACGGCTAAAATGTTTGGTCTTGCCGACAAGGGAGAAATCGTTGTTGGCAAGGATGCCGATATTGTTATTTTTGACCCCACCCAAAAATTTACCATCACCCAGGAAAAGCTTCACATGAATGTGGACTATACGCCCTATGAAGGAATGGAAGTTACCGGCATGCCCGTTGAGGTCTATTCCCGGGGTAAAAAGGTGGCCCAATGGGAAAAGGATCATATGGAATTTGTCGGAGAAAAAGGCCATGGCCGCTTTGTCAAACGGGTACCCCTCACCCATCTTTAATTTTTCTAAAAAATATTACAAAACCCAAGGCCCTCCTGGAACCCAGGAGGGCCTTTTGTATGGTCAGCCAGAGCTGAAATGATACAAAGACAAGGCGTTTACAAGAATTCAAACTCATCCCCACCCATGACTCATCAGCGCAGACAACTATTACAACTCCCTGTTTTGCAGGGTTTTATGAGTGAATTGAATTATCGTTCATTTTTAGTTTGACATTTTTTTTGTACCCATATATTATGCATACGTAATATATGGGTGCATATATTAGGCATATTAAATTTACGGAAAAGTATTTTATGGATATCAATAAACTCCTAGCGAACTGCCCGTACTATTTTGTTTCCAGAGCTTATTTGGCCTCAACCTCGATGTTAAGAAAAAAGCTGGGCGACAATGGCGTGGGTGAGGTTAAACCTGCTTATCTAGGGGTCTTAATGATACTCTGGGATCAAGACGGATTACAGGCTTCCAAGCTTGGCAAAAAGGTTGGCCTGGAACCATCCAGTATGACAGGAATGATTGATCGTATGGAAAGAGACGGTTTAATTGAGCGTCAATCAGATCCAAATGATCGACGTGCACTTAAAATTTTTCTGACGAAGAAAGGTAGAACCGCTCAAACACCTGTTACGAAAGTTGTTGATGAAGCATTAACATCAATGTTTGAAGGTATCTCAGACCAGGAAATGGAAACAACCAAAAAGGTGTTAAAAAGGTTTATTGAAAATATGCAGATGAAAAAAAAATAAGAGGGTCAATTTCCCATAGCTTCAAGTCAAAGACGCTTACCAAGGAATGAAAAAATTTCCAAAATCATTTTCAGTGAGGAGAACATATGAGCACCAGAGTTGCAGGATGTGATCTCGGCAAGGCTTCAGCCTGTTTTGCCATAGCCATAATTGATGATCAGGGATCGATGATTTTGGAAAAAGTTCAAAGAATCACCCATGAAGGAAAACCATTCGAGGTTTTTCAAAGTTGGTACACTGAAAATAGGATCGACTCCTGTGCCGCCTTGGGAGCAACCGGAGTTTATGCCGATGAGTTGGCAGAACCGGTTTTAATACTTCCTGAAGACTCTTGCCAGGAGGCGGCGCTGGAGAATCAACCGGATCTTGCAGCATCCTTGAACCTTGTCAACGTCGGTGCGCGGGGGTATAGTGTGTTAACGCGACAGCCTGTTGCTAAAGGCTCTGCCGGAAACGGACAACGCTTTCAGTATCAATATCTTGAAAATGAAAAATGCTCTTCTGGTACCGGGGAAAACATCCAAAAAATGGCCGGTCGCTTTGGAATGGAAATCAAAGAAGCGGATCAACTTGCCCTTAATGCAAAAAGCAGTATTCCGATCACCGCACGATGTTCTGTATTTGCGAAAAGTGAAATGACCCATTTTGCCAACCAGGGAAAACCGGCCGATGATCTTTTCAACGGTTTCTTCGGGTCGGTGGCTAGAAATACACGGGCATTGGTTGCTCGAAATGAAGTCAAAGGACCGGTTTATTTAATCGGGGGCAGCTCTCAGATTCAGTCCTTTAAAAATGCATTTGAGAAGTTCATGGGACAAGAGGTCAAACTTCCTGAACACAGTCTTGTTTTTGAAGCGGTAGGAGCCGCAATGATTGCCAAGGAGCAGGTCAACAAAGCCTCGCTGCAGGCATTGCCTTCCGATGTTACCCAACTCATTCAGATTCGCAAAAAACGTTTTGGTGTCCTTAAACCTGCAAGTAATTGGAAGGATCAAGTCACCATTATGGATGAAGAGGGCGTGGCGACTGACTGGGACAAGCAACCGGCTGTTCTTGGCCTGGATTTGGGTTCAACCGGGGCTAAAGCTGTTATCTCCAGCGTAAACACCGGCCGACAGCTATTAGATATCTATGACCAAACCCGTGGAAATCCAGTGGATGCCTGCAGACGTTTGATCACAACCATCCTTAAAAAAGGGAATCCGGACATACGGGCAATCGGGGTTACCGGATCCGGAAGGGAAGCCGTGGCCACGTTACTTCGGGCTGTTTTTTCCGATTTCGAAGATCGGATTATCGTTCTGAACGAGATCGTAGCCCATGCCACCGCCGCTATTGCCCAAGATCCGGATAAGGGGAAAGATCTGTCTGTAATTGAGATAGGCGGCCAGGATGCAAAATTTGTCCACATCAGCGGTGGAAGAATTGTTGAAAGCGATATGAATAAGGCCTGTAGTGCAGGAACTGGATCTTTTCTCGAAGAGCAGGCTCTTTTTTATGATATTGATAATATAGAAAAATTCATATCACTGGCTGCAAGCGCTAAGAACCCACCTGACCTGGGTCAAATGTGTACGGTGTTTGTAGCTGAATCAGGTGCTGAAGCCATCAAAGAGGGATTTGAATTGGGTGATATTTTTGCAGGATTTCAATATTCCGTGATTCATAACTACCTCAACCGGGTGATGGGACAGCGCACCTTGGGAAAACGGGTTTTCTTTCAAGGAAAACCTGCGTCTAACCCGTCCTTAGCCTGGACGTTAGCCGCTGTCAGTAAACGCGAAATTTTTGTGCCGCCAAATCCGGGAGCCATGGGTGCCTGGGGTATAGGACTGTGCGCAATTGATCAAATCGGCCCGCAAATCCTTGCAGATGCCATGGCTTTAGACATAAAAAGTACCTTGGATGCTGATATCAAAGAACGCTCGGAATTTCGTTGTAAAGACCCGGAATGTCAAACGTTATGCGCCATTGAAAAAACGATCATCCGCATCGGAGATGAAACGAAAACAGCAATCTCCGGCGGGGCTTGTCCAAAATATGAGATTTCTTCCAGAACCCTTAAAAAGCTTGAAAAAACCACTCCCAATCCATTTGAAATGAGGCAAAAAGCCTGCCTTAGCTACATAAAAGAGCGTGACAACACACCCCAAATAGCAATCCCCCAAATCGGTGCCCTTTCAGGTTTCATCCCCTGGGCTGCGACATTTATCCAGGAATTAGGATTTTCTGTTGTCTTATTATCACCGGACAGCAAGTCATTGGCTAAAGGTGAGCAGATGTGCTACAGTTTTGATTCCTGCGGTCCCCAAAAAATTGCCCATGCCGTTTGTGACACGGATATTCCGTTGCTGTTTTTCCCTAAAATCCAGAGTTTTCCGGATCGGGATGGCAGAGGAGGAGAATCATGCGTAACTGAGCAATCTCAGCCGGAAGTCATTGAACAATCTCTGAAAACCAGAAATCGAAATGTAAAAGTCCTGCGACCTGCTCTATCCTTTCAGTATGGAATGGAAACTGACGCGGTTTTAAACGAGTTATCCGGTTTGGCAGAACGCTTGGGAGTTGATGAATCCAAAATCGAAACAGCAGCGAAAAAGGCTGCTTTAGCCCAGAAGGAGTATGAAAAAGAACTTGCAAAGATTGGAAAACAAGTTCTCAACTATGGCAGAGAGCACAATCTGCCCATGGTGTTGGTTTGCGGAACCCTCCACGTTATCCATGATCCTGCGATTAATGCCGGTATTCCAAACCTTTTGAGGCAAAATGGTACCCTGGCCATTCCAATGGACTGTTTTCCTGTGAATCCTGAGACACCCCTCATGAAAAAAATCTATCTGGGTGATCCGAACCGTTATCTCAGGGCTGCGGCTACAGCTCAAAAAATGGGAGATGTGTTTCCATTGATGTTGTCTTCTTTCGGGTGTGGCCCCTCTTCCATGATCGAACAGTTCTTTCAAACAATGCTGAAAGGGTATCCCCATACCATATTAGAAAGCGACGGGCATGGTGGTGCCGCCGGATACATCACCAGAATTCAGGCATTTCTTCAGTCCGTAAAACAGACTGCAGGAGAACGCATCAACAACAAAAATGAGGGTTGCCTACCGGATAATTCAAAAGCCCTTTCCTATGTGGATTCCCAAAAGGGAAAAGGTCCGTTTCTGTCAAAAGATGTGAAATATGTTTTTCTAACGGGTAGTGACTATATGGGTGATTTATATGCCGCCGTGTACCGATCCTTTGGATATGATGCCGGGACTGCGGCTCCCCTTTCCGAATCAAGCTATACTGCAGGTAAATCCGATTGTTCAGGAAAAGAATGCATGTCCTACCAACTCGTTTGGGGCGCTTTTAGAGAATATCTCGATAAAAACCCTCCTGAAAAGGAAACCCGGTTGATGCAAACCACCGCCAGAAACTGCAGGGCCGGCTTATTCACCATCAAAGATCAGATTTCCATAGAACGGATGGGATTAGACCATATTGTAGAGATTGCCCCTGCCAGGGTTTCTGAAAGTTTAGCAATGTTCACCCAGACCTTTGCCGGGATGACCGTACTTGACATCCTGCGTCAGTTTTATGTCTACTATCTACCCCTTGAGACACCATCGAAACAGAATGAATCCATGTATCGTAAGTATTGTAACCAGGTGATCAAGATTATTGAGAAGCCTGTTTCAAAAGGATTCAGGCAATCGTTTAGATTGGGTGGAAAGTGGCGATCTCTTAAAAAGATTCTGATAAATGCCGCCAAAGATTTTGCCAGGCTCAACGGTAAAGTGCCAAAAGGACAGAATTTCAGAACCGTTTTTGTTTCAGGAGATGTAATGACCAAAGGCAGTGATTTTGCCAATGGCAATCTTTACCACTACCTGAGCGCTAAAAATATTCGCCTGGTTGTTGAACCGGGAACCGATTTCATGGAAAGCCTGGCCTACGCCCTGCCAAGCCTGGTTTTTGGCTTTAAAACCAAAGAACCTCAAAGAAAATTTTTCCGCACCATTATGGTTTCCATCCGAAAGTCACTCTACTCAAAGGTATCAAAATTACACCCCTGGCTTCCCATGCCTGAAACAACGGCACATCTTGCGGTGGCAAATGAGATCATCGATATCCGCACCAACTCAGCAGCCATCGCTCAAGTTGGAAGCGTACTGCACCAATGGAGAACCGGGAAATACGACGGGATTGTTTTCTGTGCCTGTTGGGGATGCGACAGCGGATTGGTGACAGAGAGTTTACTTCGACATCAAAAAAATATCCCTTATCTATTTTTCTATGACGATGGCACCCCTCTGGATGAACGGAAGATAAACAGCTTCGCCTTCAGGCTTCATCGAAACCAGGCAGTTAATACCGGAGAAATGCTCCCCAATTGACACTCTGACAGACGAGATCGTTCTAAACTCTATACTTGATCCGTTAATGTTTTATAAAAAAATAGTGGGAGAATAACGATGTGAAAAACCATTTTGATAAACGATGATATATATATTCTATCTTTTGGGGCTAACCGATTTTCCATAATTTAGCATTGATATTTAGTTTGCGCATTTTGTTGCGAAGGGTTGAGGGATTAAGTTTTAGAAGGGCTGCGGCTCCGTCTGTACCGTTAATTCTGCCCTTGCAATATGATAGAGCAGCCTGGATGCTGTCCCGGATAGTATCCTCCAGTGGAATGACGCCATGGGGGATACTTATTTGAAATGGTTTGCCGTCAATGGAATGATCGCTGGCCCCTCCTTTTTTTTCAAAAGCCATTTGGATTCGCCGATCAATGAGTGACTCTATTGACTCCTTGTCAGGAGTTGATTTTTGTGTTTTGTCAGGGTCAATGGGCAGGAGTTTTTCAATTTGGAGCGATCCGCCCTGGGAAAGTATAACCGCTCTTTCAATAAGATTTTCCAACTCCCTGACATTCCCCGGCCATGCATAGGCTTTGAGGCGCTTGATTATATCCGAATCAAGGATTGGCAAGGAGGTGATTTTTAACCGGGCACAGGATTGTTCAACAAAGTGATGGGTCAAACCGGGTATGTCCTGGGTTCTTTTCCTCAGGGGAGGCAGATGAATGGGAAAGACATATAACCGATAATAAAGATCCTGGCGGAAGTCACCTTTTTCGACCATGACCTCGAGAAGCCGGTTTGTGGCAGCAATAATCCGTACATTTACGAAAACAGATTTTTTCCCGCCCAATCTCTCGACCACACCGTTTTGTAAAACACGGAGAAGCCGAACCTGTGCCTGGGGGGGAAGCTCTCCCACTTCATCCAAAAACAAGGTGCCGCCGTCGGCCTGTTCAAACCGTCCCGGGCGGCTGGTGTAGGCACCTGTAAAGGCTCCTTTTTCATGTCCAAACAATTCACTGTCAATAAGGCTTTCCGGGATTGCCCCGCAATTGACTTTGATAAAAGGGGCTTTGGGCCGGGGTGATATTTTCTGGATGGCATCAGCTATCAGCTCCTTGCCTGTCCCTGTCTCTCCGAGAATAAGAACCGGTGTCTCTTTTCCCTTTAATTGCCGAACGATTTCCATGGTGTCGTGCAATCCCCCCCGGGACCCGATGATCGGATTATCCTGGATTTGATGAAGGGTTTTTTCCAGGCTGCTTTTTTCTTCATATAATTTTTTCTGAAAGTCCAATACCCTTTTAAACTGAAGCATATTGGACATGGCCAGGTTAAAGGGTCCCAGCAAAAGCCTCATTTTTCGAATATGGATATCATCGTAGCTAGATTTCTCTGTTCCTATAAAACAAAGGTGCCCTATGGTTTCATCACCGGATCGCATTATACCCAAAAGGTAGGGTGAGCTTTGTTTGTAGGGCAGCAGGTGGGAAATGGCTTTTTTGTGATTATCCACGATGGGGTCATGGCTGTCATCGGGTATAAGAATGGGGTCTTTGGCGCTCTCGTGCCCCACCATAAACTGAGCATGTTTATCACTGAGTTTAAGCGTGGTTTCAACATAACTAAACTTATCTTTTGTCACCAGAAATAAAAGCTTCAGGGCCTGAAGTCGTTTGGAATATTGATGAAGTGAAATTCCGGCAATGGGAAAGTGGTCTTTTAAAAAGAGGAAGGCTGTGACCATGGACTCAGCAAGGTCAAGGCTCCCGGTAATACGGGAGACCACTGCCTGGTAAAATTCAAAATCATCTTTGATATCTGAGTGAATCTTTAGTGGCATCATCTCTCACCTGCTGATGGGGTTCGTTCAAGTAATATTTACTATATAAGATAAATTACATCCATATAAGGTAAATAGCAAATATAATTATCCTATATGGCAATTATGTTTATTACCAATATTGTAACTATCTGTTTTTACAGCACTTCTAAGGATGGCACAAAAAATGTATAGCAGCATAATAAAACACGGGCGGCATGATCCGTCATGACTGCCAATGATAACAGGAGGAATATTATGGTTTGGGCAACAAAGGAAAAATTTGTAACCTGGACGGATGAATCACTGGGGCAGGCGATCCATTCATTCAAAGAGCAGCAGGATTTTTCCGGACTGGTACGTTTTTTGGAATTACGCTTGGCGGATGACGCTCCCTGTTGTGTGTCAAACCGGGCCAGGTTCTGGAATGAACTTGGATTGACCCAGGTCCAGGAAGACCCTAAACTGTCGGAAACATGCTTTGAAAACGCATTGAGTATTGATCCTGATTATATTGTCGCACAATACAATCTGGCCACCCTGGCCATGGAGAATGGAAATCTTGATGGAGCGCTTAAATTGTATCATGCCATTCTGGCGGAGGAGCCGGGACATTTTAATGCACTTTTCAATGCCGGTATCTGCCATACCAATGCCAATGACAATGAATCAGCGCTGCCCCTGTTCATGAAGGCTGCAAAATTACGACCGGAAAATGGCCACCTTCAGTTTCTGACAGGCGAGACCCTGCTGCAGACAGGCCGTGCAAAGGAAGCACTTCCCTTCTTCCGATCCGCACAAAAGCAAAACCACGGGCATTTTGAAACAACCATGGGGCTTGCCATTTCCCTGCTTGAAACCCAGGGGTATGACGAGGCCATCATCATCTGTGAGCAGGCGCTGATGACATTCGGTCCTGCCATGCTCCCCTTGCAGATAAAAGGGGATGCCCTGCTGGCGATAAATCGTATTGAGAAAGCTGTGCAGTGTCACATTGATTTGGTCAGTCTTGACCTGGATATCCGTGATTTTGTGGTGACGCGAGTCCATAAGCTTGCCAGGGAAAATCCCGGACTTTTTGCAGAGTACTCTGTGATTGTACAGGAGCGCTTCCCGGATTTTGAAGCCATTATTGGCGCTGCCCTTAAGAAAGATAATTAAATTTTTATGAATAGTTTAGTGAAGAGACGAGCAAAAACAAAACGCCATGAAAAGGAGACACCGATGGCAAAAGAAAAAGATGCATTGGATATCATTAATGACCCTGCTAACTATAAAAAACGGGGTGATGAGTCTGATTATGAATTGGATGGTAAGTCCGATCATAAATCAGGTAGCAAGTTAACTAAAGAAAAAAACAGCGGCGTTTCCCGCCGTAATTTTCTGAAATTTGGCGGAGCTGCCGCCGCCACTGCAACCCTGGCAGGCTCAGGTGCTGCAGGCTTTGCCATTGGCCGTTCCGATGATGCCTACACAGGTTATGGCCGAACCTACCAGGGCGGTGATATGTTTTTCAACCGTGACCCCTTCCGGGTGAAAACTGCTGTGATGATGGAGCCTGTTGGTAAAGTTGAACGCCCGGACCGGTACGATTTTATCTTTGACCGCCTTGCCAGCCTGATCGATCTGATCAAGAAAGGAGAATGGAATCCTGGAATGGGACTTGGAAAACTTCCCGGAAAAATCGGTGAATTTTATCGAAAGCATCCTGAAAAATACAAGATCATGATGGATTCCATGGAAAAACGGGCCAAAAGTCGACAGGACTGGGAAGATGGGAAAAATGAACGTTATACCATTCCGGCAGCTTATACCAATGCCCTTGCCCATGGCGGGATGTACAATCGCCACGGCTCGACTATACCTGAAGACCCCGATGATGTTTTTAAAGAAACCGGCAAACCCATTCCCCCGGAAGAATGGGATTACCGCCATGTGGAACGCAAAACTCCCATGGCTTTCAAATCACCCGCACATGCCACCAAACTGATTAAACGGATGGCCCATCTTTTTGGTACCTCCATTGTCACCATCGGTAAATTTGACCCGAGATTTATGTTTACAAACAAGATGCGGGGCATGCCCGACAATGGTGCCCAGTGGGGAGACAAGGTGCCCAACCACTGGAAAAGCATCATTGTTTTTGGTGTTCCCATGTACTGGGACCAGACCTATTCCGCCATCGGCTATTGCACCTCCTATGATGCCTATTTCAGATCCCGGGTAACCGCAGGTCTTTTGGAGCGCTTTATCAATGAACTGGGATATCCGGCGCGTTCCCAGTTTCCCGGCTACCATTATGAGATCATGATGGAGCCTTATATGCTCACCACGGGTATGGGGGAATACAGCCGTTCCGGCATGGTTATGGTTCCTGAATTGGGCTGCAATATCCGTCCTGCCGCAGTCATCACCGACATTGAATTTGAGTATGATCAGCCCATTTCTGTGAAAATGGCTGAGTTTTGCCTGAAATGTAAAATATGTGCTGAAACCTGCCCCTCCGGCGCCATCTCCTTTGAAGATGAACCCACCACCGTTGTTCGTGGTTTCAAAAGATGGAAGCTTGATGAGGAGAAATGTTACAACCAGTGGGCAGCCGGTCAAACAGTTGATGCCCTTGGCTGCCGGGTTTGTATCGGCACCTGTCCCTACTCACGGAAAAACACCTGGATACACACCATTTCCAGGGAATTGGAACCAAGGGATCCAACCGGTCTTGTATCAACCGGTCTTTTGGCCATGCAGAAAAATTTCTTCAAGATTCCCACGGGCCAGGATTTCCAATCCGATTGGCTGGGGGGCAAGGAAGCCACCTATCACAATCCACCCTGGTACCTGCGCGCTGAAGAGGTGTTCAAGGATATTGAACAAACCTGGGAATACCATGGTATGGACTAGGCTTTTTTCTTTTCAGAATCAAAACTACAAAGTTAAAAAATGAGGAGCAACAAATGTTTCCCGGTACAACAATAATAAATTATCTCTTCTGGATGGGAATGGGGCTGATCCAGGCGCTTGTGATCGTCGGCGCCTATGAATGGCTGAACTCCTATAAAAAATCAATCACCTGGTGGCAAATGGCCCTGATCTACGGCTGTTTTCTATCCCTTTGCACTGTGATTGCCGGTGGCTTTACTTTAATGGGCGAATATGAAGCCTATGCCGGATGGTATTTTATCGGCTGTCTTGGTGTCCCCCACATCATTGCCATGACCATTCTGTTCAAAATTTTTGTTTTTAAAAAAGTTAAAAAAATAGTTTAAATATGGAGAATATTTATGAGTATTGAAGTCTTGGGGATTTCCGGAAGTCCTGTAAAAAATAGTAACACGGATCGGCTTATCAAGGCGGTATTGGATGAAACCGGAGCAGAATCCGAATTTGTGAAACTCAGCACCATTAACGTCAGACCTTGTCTTGCCTGCAAAAAATGTGTCCGGGATAACCTTTGCAAAGTTAAAGATGATTTTCCCGAGCTTGCAGAAAAAATAAAAACTGCTAAAGCCTTGGTTATCGGTGGATATACGCCTTATTCGCAAATAGACGGATTCACAAAGGCGCTTCTTGAAAGATTCTGGTCTCTTAGACACCAGAAAAATCTTTTAAAAGGTAAACTGGGTGCAACAATCCTGACCGGTATTGCGCCCGAAGCGATATCCTATGTAAATAAATCATTGGCAGCTGAGATGACAGAATATGAAAACATTAGGACACTATAAAAGTAAAACATCAGGAGAAAGAAGCTTGTGTCACGTTTTGAACAGAAAGTAATTGCTCTTTTGGTCCCCCTTGCCTTGGTCTTTGCCTGGGCAGGGGGGAAGGCCAGGGTAAAAGAAACCATTACCCAAAAGCTTTCCAATATTTCTTCGGATATTCAAGGCATCGTTAAAATTGATGAATACCTGTACCAGGGCAATTCCCGGGAGAATCCAGAGGAAACTTTCTATTTTGCCTATGATACGCGTCCAAGTTACGGGGGGCCGTTAAGGGTGGCTGTGGCAGTAAACAGCAAAAAGATTATCCAGCATGTGGCTATTCTGGACAGTGTGGATACCCATTCCTATTTGGAAAAAGTGGTGAATATAGGCCTCCTGGATCAATTCACAGGAAAATCCATGGATCAGATGCCCGAGGTTGACGGCATCAGCGGTGCCACGCTTTCATCCACCGCTATCATTGAGGGGGTGGAAGGCGCTGTTCAAAAAATCAAGGTAGCCAAATACGGTGTATCCGTCACAAAAAGGCAAAAGAGAGGCGCACCCCTTGAGACTGTTAAGATTTTTCTCATCTGCCTCTTTTATCTGGCAGCCCTTATCATTACAAACAAAAAATTTAAGTTGAAACGAAAAGCACACACTGCCTTATTAATTCTTTCCGTGATCACACTTGGGTTCTGGCTGGGTGCCCAATTTTCAATTTCAACCTTGGTTACTCTGCTCAGCGGTGCCTGGATAAACGGCATGGCAACCCATGCCGCACTCCTGTGCCTGGTGTTGGCTATTGTTGTTTTTCTTTTAACAAAGAAAAATTTGTTCTGCTCTTATATCTGCCCCTTTGGGGCGCTTCAAGAGGGGTTGGGAAGCATTACCGGCTGCTCGCCACCCGTCAGAAAAAACTGGATGGACTGGATTGGAAGGGGTTGGGTGTTTATCGTGCTTTTATTGGCTCTTTATTTTCAGACACCTGCGGACGCCATGTATGAACCCTTTGGCAAGGTATTTAATTTTATCGGTTCAGGCATCATCTACAGTCTGACCATTCTGATCGTTATCGCTTCTCTTATGGTAAAACGACCCTGGTGCAACCTTTTTTGTCCGGGGAAAAGTATGTTTTTCTATTTGAGGTTTGCCAGAAACGCTTTTGTTAAAAAAAATACACGCCCCTAACAAGGAATAAAACATAATGAAAAATTTTATCTCAGTTCTTATATTTTTTGGATTTGTATTGCTCTGCGGTGCTGAAATCGGTCCTAAGTTTTATCAGAGAACCCAAAAGAAAAGTGGGGCTGTCCTCTATGTTAGAAGTGTGGAAAACGATTTATCTAAAAAGAAAATGGTATCAAAGCAGACAGACTACCGGAAATTGGTGGAAGATATCGACCCAAATGGTGCCTGATCCTTTCCCATTTTAGATAAGGAATGGAAGTTATCGGCATGCCCGTTGCAGTCTATTCCAGGGGTAAAAAGGTTCTGGGGAGTTCTGCAACCAATGTGAAGAAAAACATTAGGCGATATCCTCCTGAAAACCGACTTAAAAACGGTTGGTAGCGGTTGGCAACAATCAGTCCATATCCGCATCTAAAAGGGCGTCACGCTCCTCATCAGAATCGGCAAACTCATGGGCAATCTGCCTGAAGTCTGCTTCATGTTTTATAAAGACATCAACCATATCCGGATCAAAATGACTGCCCTTTCCCTCGCTTATTATGGAAAGGGCTTTTTTGTGGCTGAAGGGCGGTTTGTAAACCCGGCGGGTAATCAGGGCATCGTAAACATCTGCTACTGCCATCAAGCGGCCTGAAACAGGAATATCTTCCTGAACCAGGCCCTGGGGATAACCTGAACCGTCCCATTTTTCATGGTGGGTTAAGGCGATTTCACCAGCATAACTTAGAAAAAAACTTTCGGCTTTCCCCTCAAAGGATTTCTTTGCCATTTGAATGGCCTCATATCCATAGGTTGAATGCTTTTTGATCTCCTCAAACTCCGTGTCCGTCAGTTTTCCCGGCTTGAGCAAAATGCTGTCCGGTACCCCAACCTTTCCGATATCGTGGAGGGGGGCGGATTTGTACATCAGTTCAATGGTCTTGGGGGTCAGCAACCTCCTGAATTTGGGGTGCGCCATCAGATGGCGGGCCAGGGTTTCCAAATATTTCTGGGTGCGGCGGATATGACCGCCGGTTTCATTGTCCCGGGTTTCGGCAAGGGAGGCCAGGCTGTTGATGGTGGCATCCTGGGTCAAGATTAACTCCCGGGTCCTCTCCTTAACCAATTCTTCCAACTTATCCTGATAGCGTTTGAGCTGAATGTGGTTATGCACCCTGACCTTGACAATGGACGCGTTAAACGGCTTTGTAATATAATCCACAGCCCCGAGTTTCAAGCCGGTTTCTTCATTTTCATGGGAATTCATCCCTGTTAGAAAAATCACCGGGATCTGCAATGTTGCCAGATTTTTTTTAAGCTGGCGGCAAACCTCAAAACCGTCAATGCCGGGCATTACGACGTCCAGAAGTACCAAATCAGGAGGGTGATCGGAAAAGGTAATCTCAAGGGCTTTTTCACCATCCCTGGCCACCTTGACATTGTACTTTTCCTGGAGAATGTGCACCATTAAAGTAAGATTTGTAGGCTCATCATCCACCACCAATATTGTAAATTGTTTTGCATTTGTTTTCATCTTTGTTTACTCCTGCAAGTGTTCCAATGCTTGGGTAAGAGAGGTCAACTCATCCCGGGCCCCGTCAAAATCATATTCTTCCACCAGGCTTAATACCTTTTTAGATACAGGACGGATCTGCTTTATTCCGGTTACCCGCTGACATAAATTATGGGCTGCGGTCAGGGCTCCGGCATCATTTTCTTCTAATAGCCTATTCAATCCGACTGCCAGCTTAAGCCATTCCTCAATATCGGTTTCAGTGACCAATGGGCCTGACGGCCCGGTTGTTTCACCGGGCATCATATCCGGGTCTTCCAAAACGGATATTCCTTCCATGGTTCTGCTCAATACGGTTGCAAATTCATCCAGTTTTTTCCCCTGCTCCTTGGCACTGCCATATTTTATTGAAAGGTGCAGATCTGCCGATGCCTGATAAAGGGCTGTGGCACCCAGATTTCCTGCAACCCCTTTTATGGTATGGCATAGTTTTCCCGCAGTCCGGATATCATTCTTTTCCAGTGCCTCTTGAATCTGACGGGTTGCCTGTTCATATTTATGCTTGAACTGCAGCAAAAGCCGCGCCAGGAGTTCATGGTTCTGGTTGGTGCGTTCAAGGCTTTCAGCCATGTCAAATCCGTCAATGAACGGAAGTCGAAATTTCCCGGATACAATAGAATCAAAAGGGGATCCTGGGGAAGGCACCCTGTTGGCAGGCGAGATCCATTTTTTTAGTTTGTCAAACAGATCATCCTGATTAATGGGTTTGGTCAGATAGTCCGACATACCGTGGCGCAGGCATTTTTCCCTGTAGCTTGCCATGGCATGGGCCGTGACGGCCAGGATAGGCAACTGCTGGCACCCGGATTTTGACCGGATTATTTCCGTTGCCTGATACCCGTCCATCAATGGCATTTCAATGTCCATGAGCACCAGATCAAAGGTGTTCTTATCCACGGCCTCCACCGCCTCAATCCCATTGGAGGCAATGGTTACCCAGAGTCCCTCCTGTTGCAGGATTTCCAGGGCCAGTTGCTGATTTATTTCATTATCTTCCACCAGGAGAATCCTGGCCCCGCGGATTTGCGCCAACTCAGTTGAGGGTCTCCGGCGATTGTTTTTCTGACGGCTGGATAGGACGGCTTCCAGACCAAAGGCTTCATGAATGGCATCCAATAAAACAGAAGGCCCCACCGGTTTAATAAGAAATGTATTCAGGCCGGTTTTAGATGCATTGAGGAGAATGTCCTCTCTACTGTAGGCACTGACCATGATAATCCTAGGCGAAGGTTTCAGATCGGGATGTTTCAGGATCTGGCGGCTGGCCTCTATCCCATCCATCTCCGGCATGAAATAATCCATGATCACCAGATCATAGGGTGCCCCCGCCCTGACAGCATCTGTCAGGATCTCAATTCCCTCTTTTCCTGAACAGGCCTGATCCGCCTGGAAGGAAAAAGAACTCAGCATATTGCAAAAAATATGGCGGGCATCCGGTAAATCATCCACCACAAGCACCTTGAGATTTTTCAACGCCCCCTGGGGGTGATAGACCTCTCTTTTCTCCTTTGTCTGCGTACCAAACCATGCCGTAAACGAGAAGGTACTTCCGTTTCCCGGATCACTTTGGACATTAATTTCTCCGTCCATCATCTCCACCAGACGGCTGCAGATGGCAAGTCCCAGACCAGTGCCGCCGAATTTTCGGGTGGTCGAACTGTCCGCCTGGCTAAAGGCCTGGAAAAGGGAGGAGATCCTGTCCGGAGGGATACCGATGCCGGTGTCTGTCACCTTAAATCTGATCTTGATCCGCCCGGGTTCCTCTCCGGCCCTTTCAAGGCTGATGATCACCTTGCCCGTTTCCGTAAATTTCATGGCATTGTTGGAAAGGTTGATAAGGATCTGCCCAAGGCGCAAGGGATCCCCCACCAGTCCAAAGGGAATCTCCTGGGGGATATCCAAAAGAAATTCCAACTCTTTTTTTTCAGCCTCCAGGCGCACCAAATTGGCAACATTTTCCAGCACCGTATCCAGTTTAAAGGGAATCGCTTCCATGGAAAGCTTACCGGCTTCAATTTTTGAAAAATCCAAAATGTCGTTGATAATATTCAAAAGAGATTTGGAAGCGTTACCTATCTTTTCTATATATTGTTCCTGTCTTGCAGACAAATTCGTATCCATGGCCAGACGGGAGAACCCTATGATGGCGTTCATAGGAGTCCGGATCTCATGGCTCATCCTGGCCAGAAAATCACTTTTGGCCTCATTGGCATTTTCAGCATCCTGCCGGGCAAGAATCATCTGCTGCTCCATCTGCTTTCTGGCAATGGCCATGGCTACCTGTTCCGACGCCGCCGTCATGATCTCCACATCTTCCGGCGTATAATGATCCGGATTCTCATAATGCTGAACCATCATAACGCCGATCACCTTATCTCCCACGGTAAGAGGCGTACCAAGCCAAACAACGGGAAAAGTCCCCAAAACCACCAGTTCTCCGCTTTTAATTTTTTCATCAAGCTCCCGGTCCCGGAAAAACAAGGGGGTACGGGTACGGATGACTTCCAGAGACAGACACCGGGTTTTCGGATCACTGACGGGGCCTATGGGGGGTGAATCATTATCCTTTTCGTCCTTCCAATAGGGAAATTCAAGTAGATCCTCTTCCTCATTAATGAGGGCAATCCTGAAATTCGTGGTATCGATATAGGTGTTGATGATGTCATGGATTTTTTTGTAGAGGTCTTCCAGGTCCTGGGAAAGATTTACCGTATTGGATATTTCAAATAGGGTCTGGATGATTCTTTGATTTCTGATCCTTTGGGTGATATCTCGTACCAGCATGATAAATCGCTTCCCACTACCGTTGGTATGGGCTTTGGATGCAATGGACATGTCAAACTCATGATACCCGTCAGCCATCTTCAGCGAAAATGTCTGGTTAAATGCAGTTCTCTTTTCAGAGGCCAGGGCAATGGCCGATTCAATTCTGTCGGCCGAGGAGACAGGCAACACATCCCTGATGCGCTTGTTCATAATGCGATCCGGATCCATGTCAAGATTCTCTCCAGAAGGACTCCTGAAATCAAGGATGGTGCCTGTTTCATCCACTTCAAGCAGGATATCGGGCAACGCATCCAAGGTTGCGTTGAGCTGGGCGGTTCTTTCGGCAACCATTTTTTCCAATTTATTTTTATGCCGCTTCAATTCATCTTCCATGAGAATCCGTTCGGTGACATCCCGAAAGGTGCCTTCAACTGCCACCGGGGCGTTATCGTTATCCCGAACCAGACGAAGATTTGCATCCACGATAATCTGATGGCCATCGCTTTGCTGAAATCTCAACAGATAATTTGTAAGATATTCTTTTTTTTTAAACTGGGTTAAGATATCGGATGGGTACTGAGGGGCAATGCATATGTCCGTGAACAGATTTTTCTTTTCAAGGAAACCCGGGGCTTCAAATTTTAATAGTCTTGCTGCAGAAGGGTTGGCTGACATAATAGTGCCGTGGATATCAGCCAGGATATAGCCCTCTTCGATGGTATTGAAAATATTTCGATATTTTTTTTCTGCCTCTCCAAGTTTTTGTAACTGCACCTTGATGCGTTCTCCCATATGGATTAATACCTGGTGAAGAGAGGCAAATTCCTTATAGGGCATATCGTCAGCAGCCAGACTGTATTCTCCCATGGCATAACGGTTGACGATTTTATTCAGCCGTTCAAGGGGAACGCCAAGCAGGTTTTTGACCAGTAACCCGGTTACTAAAACCAAGGAGATAATGACAATGCTAATCATAATAACGAATGATATCAATAGGTTGTGGCTACGATCCTGGAAAGATTTGTTGGTGAAGGATACGTGGACCTCTCCGATGGTTTTTCCGAAATGGATCAAATTGCCTGAACGAAATATATTACCGGTACTCATATCTTTCTTTGTGGAAAATAGAACCTTACCAAAGGAATCAACAACCTTTAATTCATTTATAAGTTCATTTTGAAAAACCGCTTGGCTGATGAGGCTTACCAATTCATAATCAAGATTCCATACAGGGGCTTCCAAAGTACCACACAGATATGTAACAATTCTTTCTGCTTCCCCTAAAAAGTTCTTGCGCGCATTTGAAGCAAATGAGGAGTATATGGCCATGGTGACAACCACCGAGACAAACACAACGGTAAGGCTCAGGCTGAGTGTCAACCGTTTGGAAATAGAAGTCATTTTCATCCGGGAATGACATTTCGCAGAATTTCAGCTGCAAGCGTTTCCATATAGTTATCCCACTGCCGGTAAAAAGCCATAAAAAACCTCCTTGTCTTCCAACTTTTCTTTTTAGGAAATAATTTAGGTAATAACTTACCCAAAATACCCTGAATTAAAAGAGATTGTCAAGGTTCGAATCTTAAATCCTGGATGATCATAAAATCTCGATGGCCTCCTCCAGGGGAGAGATTCAAACCCGGCCTAGGACTCCATTGCAAAGACACCCAAACTCAAGGCATGTGCTGTAAGCCTGGCCAAGGTATAAATCAAAAAGGCGGTCTCAGATTTCACATTGAATCCGGGGACCGCCTTTTTTTTTTATATTTTTTTATTATATTAATCCATCAATTAGCAAATTATTTTAAACCGTAACTCTTAAAGATTGTTTCAAGGGTTCCATTGGACTTTATCTCTTCAAGCCCTTTATTAAATGCATCAATTATCTCTTTATGTCTTGGATTTTTTAATCCGCTGGTAACATACAATGGATTACTGGACAGAAAATTTTCCGTAAATTCAATTTTATTTAAAAGTTCCGGCGCTTTTTTTGCGATTTTATTGCGTGCGACGATTTCATCTTCCAATGTCAGATCAATTCTTTTACTATTCAATTTTTTAATATTTGAAATGAATGTATCTGTGGCTTCACGTTTGAAGGTTGTCGCATTCATAAAATCGTCACCATACCCATATCCGCGCATGATACCGATTTTTTTACCGGCAAGGCTATCCAATCCATTGTATTCAAAGGTATCCCCTTTTCTTTTAATGAACTTCACCTCATTGGATGCATACGCTGTACTGTACATCAGATACCCTTCCCTCTTCCCAGTCTTCCATGTGTTTGGCAGGATATCAATGGTGCCTTTCTTTACACCATCTTCAGCACGGGCCCAGGGGAGGATTTTGTGCTGAAGCTCGTATCCTTGCGTCTTAAACGCTGCAGTGACAACTTCAATGCTAATCCCCATTTTAGGGTGACTCGGATCAATAAAGGGTGGCCAGGGATCTGATGCAGAACTGATTATCTTATCATTTGCCGAACCCATAGCTACCATTAGAAATACCATAGCCAACGCTAAAATCAATTTTCTCATGTTCACTCCTTTTGTTGTTTCATTGAGTCAATCAAAGTGATTAATTCGTAATTAATCATTTATGTTTTAACAATTTGCTCCCTGTTGGGTATCAGTATAGACAGGGTCGTGAAGAACAGCGGTGAAAAAAGTATAGCATGATCAATATGGATAGTGCAACAATTACGATGTGTGTTCACTAGGCATGTTCAGGATGCTGTTACTTTTATTGACGGGTTTCCATAAAATTATTATTTTCCTCATCTTTTCAAACCCTTTATTTCCTGATAAGGATATCCGAATGTTTACAGGATATCTTTTTATCATATCAGCAGCCACCTGCTGGGGACTTATCGGGATTTTTTCAAGCGTTGCCTTTTCCCAGGGGATGGAACCTATGGAAGTGGCTTTCTGGCGGGCGATACTCACCTGGTTCTGCTTTGCCCCACAGGCCATCATGAAAAAGGAAACAAGGATTGATCTGAAAGATTTCCCTCTATTTTTCATCTTTGGTCTTTTCGGTATTTCCCTTTTCTATATCTCCTATCAGTTTGCCGTTAAAACAGCCGGTGCCGCCTTTGCTTCTGTTCTATTGTATACCGCTCCCGCCTGGGTGGTGATCTGTTCCTATTTTATCTACAAGGAAAAACTGACCCGGTTAAAAGTGTTGGCGGTTGTTCTGGTCATCCTTGGGGTTTTCCTTATTTCAAAAACCGGGGGCAACACCCAAAATACCGCCCCCCTGGGCTGGGTTGCCATTTTGTCAGGACTTGCAGCGGGGTTTAGTTATTCCCTTTATTATACCATTGGAAAATATTTTTCCGGCAAATATTCCAGTGCCAATCTGTTTTTATGGGTGCTTCCCATTGGTGCCCTGGGAATTCTTCCCTTTGTGGAATTTTCAGACAAGCCCCCCATGGCATGGGCCGCCCTGATCGCCATCTCCTTTGTTTCCACCTTTCTTGCAAACCACTGCTATTACCAGGGGCTGAAATCGTTAGAAGCTGGGAAAGCCTCCATTGTCGCGACATTAGAGCCGGTGGTGGCTGCCGTAACCGCCTATGTTTTCCTGGGAGAATATTTCACATCCATGGGATATGTGGGTGCAGGGCTGATCCTTGTGGCCGGGATCGCAACCATTTATGAACGATAGTACAAAAAAAGTTTAGC
>JAFLJU010000013.1 GCA_022712835.1 Desulfobacteraceae bacterium | reverse complement strand
GCATGGGTGAGATAGAGGTTTAAAATTTCATCCTTGGAAAAATGATATTCCAATTGAAATGCCCGGAGAATCTGTTTTGCCTTGCCAGCAAGGGTTCGGGTATTGGGGCCCAGAATTCTGGCGGTTTGCATGGTCAGGGTGGACCCGCCTGAAATCACTCTCCCCTGGATCAGGTTCTGGAACAGGGCCCGGATCATGGCAAGGGGATTGACACCTGGATGATAGTAAAAAAAGCGGTCCTCATAGGTGAGCAGGGCCTGTAAATACAAGTCAGACACCTGGTTCACCCGGGCCGGATACCGCCACACCCCGGCATCATCGGCAAAGGCCCGAAGCGGGGTGTCGTCAGCGGCGGTCACCACCGTGGCCGTTGGCCGGTTTGACAATGACAGGGGAAATGCCCGGTCCAGCATTAAGAGGGTTAAAGGGATCAAGAGAAAAATCCCGGCCAGTCCGCCTGCCACCATGAAAAACCTTGGGGTTTTAACCCGGTTCTGCTTCATATCAAGGGGCAATCACCTTCATTACCCCGGGGGAATCCCCCACTCCCCGGATATGGGGGCGGTACATATCTTCCACCAATGGGGGGGGCACCCGAAAGGTTCCCGGGCTGACCACCCGGGCCGGATAAAAAATACGATAAATCTGTTTTCCCCGGATATCCAGGGCGGCCATGAACCGGTCATCCCGGTATTCAATATGCTGGGTGAGATATTCCTTGTGCCAGTCTGAGACGGACTTTTTATCCACCCGAATAGAGTCGATGAGAGTGGAGCCAGCGAGAGCGGGATCTTCCAGTTCAATACCTGCGGGCAGCATATCCACCACCAGACAATGGGGCATGGGTTTTTCCGCCTTAAGTGTCAGCTCCACCAGAAACCGATCTCCGGATTTAAATCCGGTATTGAAAATTTCTTTTCCCAGAACCTTTCCATTGGTATCCAGATAGCGTCGCCGGATTTGAACCCCCTGGCTTGCCGGCAATGGTTTTTGGGCCGGGTATCCGGACATGACCACCTGGACGAACAAATCGTTCGTTCCGGTGTTCTCAATTTCAAATTTTCCCCATGAACTGCCCCTGACAAAGGCCAGTTGCTTGGATTGATTATGGGTGTGTGTGGTGTGACTGCCAGCCAAAACCGTTGCCTTCCAGGGGACACCCTTGGTGTGCAGCCGGGTTACACCTGCCATGACCAGGGCATTTCGTTCCTGGGTGCTCAGCCATTGTTTGTCTTCTAACTGGGCGTTGATTTCATGGAGGAACAGGGCTGCGTTTTTGTACATGGGAAAATAGGTGGACAAAAAGAAATAGGAGGCGGCATAATCCCGAAGATTGGACCCGTAATCCCCGTAATAAAGGTTTGGATCCCGGCTGGTTTTGATGGCCTGGTCAAAGGCGTTGATGGCCTGGACCCGGTCTCCTGCAATGGAAAGGGCAACCCCTGCCTGGACAAGACCAAGACAACCTTTGCCGTGCTTTAATACGTATTGGTACACGGATCTGGCATCCCCCAGACTTAAGGTCTGAACCCGGGCAAGGACAAATGCGGCATATGCCCTTACCGCAGCACGATAGGGGGCTCTTTTGGAATATCCACCATGGGGGATGCTCGTCGGACGTCTCACATAGAGGAGCAGTCGTTCCCTGGCCCGTTTGACAGCAGTTTCAGGAACTTCATACCCGGCATCGGCGGCATTGATGAGAAAATGGACGGCATATGCGGTGAGCCAGGCCGCTTCCGGCCCTTTGCTGTCCCAGAGGCCAAAACCACCGCTGGTGTTTTGTTTTTCCATCAGCCGCTGGATGCCCAGCCGGATTTTGTCAGATTTCTCCTTGTCCGTTCCGGTTCCAAGTCCCAACGCATGAAAATCAGCCCCGGAGAGAATCACATGGGGGAACAGGCCGCTGACGGTCTGTTCCAGGCAGCCATAGGGATAGGCATCCAGTTGTGCGATGTGGTCGGCCAGATTCAGAGGGGGGGAAGAGTCGAGGATCGCCCGGATTCCCAGGGTTTGTTCTAGCAGTGGGGCCATTTGGGAGTCTTCAATTTTAAAGACCTGTCCCGGAGGAATCTGTTTTTGCCAGGCCTTGGTTTCCAGGGGGAAGGCTGGCCGGGTTTCAAGAAACCATTCTCTTTCCAATTCCCTGTCTTCCCCGTCCACCACCAACCCCTTAACGGTACAGGTGATAATGGCCCGGCCCAGTTTCTGTTCTGCAAAAACAGGCATGAGGATGACCTTTTTCTCATTGGGCTCCAAGGTTAGGTGATGAATTTTTTTCTCCAGGGGGGTAATGGGGGAGCCCGCATCAAGGGCGACCGTCAGGATTTGTCGGGTTTTTGTCAGGTTGTGGAGATCCAGGGCTATCTGGCTTTTATCCCCCATGGACAAAAACCGGGGCATGGTAATCTGGGTGACCAAGGGAGATGCCACGATCAGCTCCTGATCATTGGAACCAAAATCATTGTCTGTATGAGCAACAGCCATGAGCCGAAGGGTCCCGTTAAAATCCGGAATATCCAGGTCGAAATTGGCCCGGCCGTTGGCATCCACCTTCAGGGCCTGTCGGTGCAGGGCCACAATCCGTACATCTGTGGCCGGTCGATCCCCTCCCCGGGAAAGGCTGGGGGCATCCCCGCCAAATCGTTGCTTTGCAACGCTGCCTCCATTGGACTCGATGAGGCGTTGGTAAAGATCATGGAGCTGACCTCCATATTGCCGGGGCTGGAAAAAATAATCAAAGGGGGAGGGGGTCTTAAACCCGGTCAGGTTGAGGATTCCCACATCCACGGCAGCCAGTGTTACAAAGGTTTGGGTTCCATCGGGGGCCCCATCTGGACGAGTCCCATCACGACGGGGCCCACTGGGACGGGTCCCCTCGGGGGGAAGGACTGTCACCGGAATGGTGACCCTCCGGTTGGGTTCTATTCTCCCGGGAACCAGGATCTCCACTTTGAGCCTTCGCATCTCTCTGTCCAGGGGCAGGTGGACAAGGCCCACGGATCGTTTGGGCAGACTGCCGGTGCGGCTTTCACCGGGTCTGACAATCAGGGCAGACAGATAGAGATCATGGCGCTTCCAATCCGGATCAATGGTGATTTCAACGGTTTTCCCTTGGGGGGGAATGGTTAGGGGCAGGGTGAGCAGGTTGGTATCCGATTCCACAAACAGGTAGCCGGACCCGCCTTCCGGGGCCTTGACAGTCACTGCGACCTTGTCTCCCGGGCCATAGGATTTTTTGTCAAGACTAAGGTCCACCCGGTCCGGCCGGTTCATTTCCCTGCCCTGGGCAGACTTGGGTCTCCACCCTGCCCAGAGCTCGTATCCGGTTGTAAGATTAGTGGCGGGGTTGGCAATTTCCAGTCGATATCCCCCCCATTTGACCGGAACATTCACCCGACCATTCTTATTCTCCGCAAGATCCAGGGAGAATTGATCCAGGGCGTAAAACTGGCGGGTTGGTCCCCATTTCCAGGCATCGTTTTTAAACTCCCCATAGTATTCTCTTTGTTCTTTTATAACCGTTACCTTTAAGCCCTTGACTGCCACTCGACGGCCCGCCTTGTCCACACAGATCACTTCAAATTGGGCTAGGCTGTCATTTTTGATGTCGCCGTCGGTAAGGCTT
>JAFLJU010000230.1 GCA_022712835.1 Desulfobacteraceae bacterium | reverse complement strand
TCAAGCAGCCCTGCCCATGCCTTTAAAAACCCAATAGTGGGAGCAACGCGACCATCAAGTTTGTTCAAAACAAAGAGGAAATAGTAAAATGTATTTAAAATAATCAGGCAATTTAAGCCAATACAATTAGACGATCAACAGAAGGTATCAATCATCAGTTTCAGTTGGGCTTTTCTGGGGCTGGACATCTCCCCCCAGCCGCCAAGGCCAGCATCCGTAGCATAGACCTGGTCAGATCCCGGGTGCCGAAGGGGACCTTCATGTTGTCCCACCATCAAAGAGCCCACACCAAAATTCCAGACCCCGTAGAGATAACGGATATTCGCATTTCCATTGCTGGCACCGTACTCAAACCGGCCGCTCAATGTATCACTGACATTAACTGCTGCCCCAATTCGGGAGTTGTCCTGGAGTCCCATGCTAAATTGGGTGGTATCGGTACCTGAAACCTCCACGCTCTCGTAATAGGTACTCATGCGGGCAGATCCGTAAAAATTCCAGTCGGCGGCATGGGCAGAACCCAATAACATTGCCATGGTTGCAATGGTGATTATAAATTTTTTCATCTTTTCTCCAATAACCTTAAAAGTGATGTTCTATTGATAGTGTTTCATCACACCCTTTAAATGCCCCATCCAGATATCGATCATGTTGTCATATTCGGCGGTTCCCTTCATGACGATATCACATTTGAAGCCCGCTTTTTCTAAAATGGATTTCCAGGAATCTTGTTCATCGCCTGCCATGTCATTTCTCGCATGGTCTCCGGCAACCGACATAAAGGGCATCAGAGTAACCTTTTTTATCTTTTTTTCCCTTAACATCCCAATGATCTCATCAATTAGGGGAGATCCTTCAACCGTGCCCACAAAAACATTTGGATCTTTTCTTTGAAGATTGAACATCAGGGCGGCGTAGAATGCATTGGCAGGATGGTGGGTGCCATGCCCCATGAGGACAACGGCATCTGCTTTTTTTCGGTTGGCCGGAATATTTTTTAATATGGCATCCACCACATTGTCCATGTCCGTCGGTGAGGAAAGAAGCGGGGAGCCCACCATGATTTTTTGAATACCCCCGGGCATTCCCTGGAAGGCGTTTGCAATGTGAATAAGGTCGTTAAATTCTGCCCCCCGGATGGTATGAAGGGACTGAACCGCCACATGGGTAAAGCCCTGGTCCATCATCTTGGAAAGAGCCATTGAAACTGAATCAAGGTGTTTTCCTTGTCTGGCAAGTTTCTTCCGGATAATAGATGAGGTATATGCCCATTTAACCGGGATATCGGGAAACTGAAGTTTAACGCGTTTGTCAATATTCTCAAAGGAGACCTGGGCCTGGGGAAGACTTGAGCCAAAGGCCACGAGCAAAATTCCCTTTTTTACAACCCCTTGGGGGCCATGGCTTTTTGCCAAACAAATTACCGGAAACAACAACACAATTAAAAACAGGATTAACAATCGTTTTTTCATTTTTTACTCCTTACCATTCATGGTAAACCAAATGGTCCGGGGCAATAAAAAACCCCAAACCGATATTATTAAACGATCCGGGGGCAATCCCTTTTTTTCCACTAGATCTGTTTACAACCCCTTGTCCACGGGAGTGTAACATTTTGTTCGGCAGGTCTTCTGACTCATGGATCATCCGAATTGCTTTTGCCTTCCCGTTAGATTCTGATCTATTTGATCTAACAGTGGCAGTCAATAAAGCAATCGTCCCCAATTACAGCGGCGGGCCCGTCCCTGATTTTAACAGGTGTTCCCTATTAAGCTTTTTCAAGCACCTGAACAATATTGCTATATTTAAAAAACTGGCAAAGGTCAACCATAAAAAAAGGAAAGTTTCCTCCAAAATAGTGGCTGATAGAAACGATCTTTGATTTTTTGCATCTATCCTTATTTTTTGCACCTATCATTTGTGAGATCTCTCATCTTCAGGATAAAAAATTTTATCTTGCTTTCCATTGGAAGAACCTATACATACTACAACTTTTTCCCATCAAAAAATGAAATTTATTTTACAGGCATGGCTCCCAACAAAAGGGCCATGCCTGTTTTTATTGTGTCATTATTAAGAGGCAAACCCAAAATTTATGTTTGAACTGATCAAAAATAGAACGAAGAATGTTAAAAACGAATTCACATCGGGTGTCACCGTGGCCCTGGCCCTGGTTCCTGAGGCAGTTGCATTTTCATTTGTAGCAGGACTGGATCCATTGGTGGGGCTGTATGCCGCCTTCATGGTTGGCCTTATTACCGCTCTGTTCGGTGGCCGTCCGGGAATGATTTCCGGAGCCACCGGAGCCCTTGCCGTGGTGATGGTGTTCCTGGTGAGAGAGGGCAATGCCATGGGGCTTGCCATGGCACAGCCGGTTGAGAATATGGGGGTGCAATATCTTTTTGTCACGGTGATCCTCATGGGTATTATCCAGGCGATGGCAGGGGGGCTAAAATTGGGTAAATTCATTCGTCTGGTCCCCCATCCAGTGATGCTGGGGTTTGTGAACGGCCTCGCCATTGTGATTTTTCTGTCCCAGCTGAGCATGTTCAAGACCGTTGAATCCGGTGTGTCCCACTGGTTGATGGGCGCGGATCTTTTTACCATGGTAGGTTTGGTGGCCGCCACCATGATCATCATGGCCTTTCTTCCCAAACTCACCCGGAAAATCCCCGCAGCCCTCACGGCCATCCTGGTGGTTACCGGGGTAACCCTGGCCTTTAATCTGGAGGTTGCCACCGTGGGATCTTTTATTAGAGATGGCGGCGGAGAAGGATTAAAGGGGGGGCTTCCGGTTTTTCAGTCACAGATATTCACCCTGATCCCCTGGAATCTGGCGACTTTGAAATTTATTTTCCCATATGCCTTTATCCTGGCCGGTATCGGCATCATCGAATCTTTGCTCACCCTGAACCTGATAGATGAGATTACCGAAACCCGAGGCAACTCTAATAAAGAGTGTGTGGCCCAGGGTATGGCCAATATTGTCACCGCCTTGTTTGGGGGGATGGGGGGATGCGCCATGATCGGTCAGTCCATTATCAATGTGAATTCTGGCGGTCGGGGACGGCTTTCCGGTGTTGTGGCGGCTTTGTCCCTTCTGGGGTTCATCCTTTTTGGATCTGTCTACATCGAGCAGGTTCCCATTGCAGCCCTCACCGGCATCATGTTCATGGTGGTCATCGGAACCTTTGCCTGGTCCAGCCTCAGGATCATGCACAAGATTCCCAAATCGGATGCCCTGGTTCTTGTCAGCGTATCGATTCTGACGGTGACCTTTGATCTGGCCGTGGCCGTGTTTATCGGCATCATCATGTCCGCCCTGGTTTTTTCCTGGGAAAATGCCCTGAGAATTCGGGCCCGGAAGAGAATCAAACAAGACGGCACAAAGGTGTACGAAATCTGGGGGCCTCTTTTTTTCGGGTCCACCCAGATGTTTGTGTCCAAATTTGATGTGGCGGGTGATCCTGAAAATGTGGAAATTGATTTTATGGAATCACGGGTGTCGGATTATTCCGGTATCGAAGCGATTTCCGGGATTGTGGAGAAGTATGAAAAAGAGGGGAAAAAGATTGCCCTCAAACATCTGAGTTCCGATTGTAAAAAATTGTTGAACAAGTCGGATAAAAAATACCGGGCCATCATCATAGAAGAAATCGATGATCCCCGATATTACGTGGCGGCAGACCCCAACAGCTTTAATGAAAGTCCCACAACCCCATAATGAAAGCAGCCCCAGGCAGGCACTGATTCCCCTGATGGAAATTACTGATCCAGTTAGAATTTTTTGTGGCCATTTTCAACTCATTTTAACGGATGATCCGGAAGTGCTATTCTGGAAATTTTTGCCTCATCAAAGGAGGCCATCTGGGTCATGATTTTACAGGCCGCATCAATGGTATCCATGGCCATTGCTGCCCCGGTTCCTTCGCCCAGG